>CAXBNO010000416.1:0-3618 GCA_963976775.1 uncultured Kordiimonadales bacterium | reverse complement strand
CCAAGACCTCCATCAACGAACTGCTGAGGACCTGAATGGGCACCTTCCTCCGTCGCTGGATCGGGCCGCTCGTCCTGCTGCTCGTGCTCGGTGGGGGTGTGGGCTACTGGTTCTACTGGAACCACCTGGCTGACGGGCTGCGGGCCGGTCTTGATCGCTGGGTTGCCGACCGCCGTGCGGAAGGCATCGACGTGCGCCATGGCCCGGTCGAGGTTTCCGGCTTTCCCTATCGCCTGTTGCTGAACGTCAGGGCTCCGGCAGTATCCGTGCCCCGGCAACCCGCCGCCCCCGCATGGTCGGCGGACTCCCTGGACATCTACTTCCAGCCCTGGAACCTGCGTCACGTGATCCTGCAGCCGCAGGGCGCGCAGCAACTGGGCTGGGACACGGGGGACGGTCGGAAGGCGACGGTGATCCGCAGCGCCGACACCCGCATCTCCGTGCGGTTCGACGCTGCAGGCCGCATGGAGACCATCGCGACCGACATGCGCGACATGGTGGCAGATGGCGACAGCCCCGTGCGTCAGGCCGGACGGTTGCAGTTCCATTACCGCGACAATGACGGACAAACCCCTGATCGACCGAAGGACAGCACCAACCTGGCGCTGACCGGCGACGATATCGTGCTGGCCTCCGGCCTGGTTCCGATCGGCGATACCTATCAGCAGGCCGCACTTTCCATCCTGCTGCGACCGCTTCCCGCCGGCACGACCCCCGAGGCACTGGATGCCTGGCGCGACGAGTCAGGCGTCATCGACATCTCGCGCATCGCCTTCCTGACCGACAGATTGCGGGTCAGCGGTGACGGCACGGTCGCCCTGGACCTGAACCGCCGTCCCGAAGGGGCCATGACCTTTGTTGTGCATGGCGCGGACCGGTTCATCGATGCCCTGACCGCGCAGGGACGCATGTCGGAGCTTGCCCGCGTCGGCCTGCGCATGGCCGTCTCGGCGCTGGAGAAGACGGACAAGGAAGGCAACCGCACCGTCACCCTGCCGCTGACCGTCCAGGACGGAACCGCCACCCTGCTCGGCTTCAAGCTCTTCCCGGTCCTGCCGGTCTACTGATCCGGCTCAACTGCGTGGTCCGCCCGGCATGGCCCCGCCCTTGATGACATATGCGCCCGATCCGACGATCAGCGGATCCGGATGCCCGACCACATGGTGGTCCCTGGTGTCGTAGGGAATCTCGCTCAGGAAATGGCGCATGCAGTTCAGTCGGGCACGCCGCTTGTCGTCGGCCTTTATGATGAACCAGGGTGCATCCGGCGTGTCCGTGTGAAAGAACATGGCTTCCTTCGCTTCCGTGTAGGCGTCCCACTTGTCGACAGACATGCGGTCGATGGGCGACATCTTCCAGCGTTTCAGCGGATCCCGCTCACGGGCTGCGAAGCGGCGAACCTGTTCATCCCGGGTGATGGAAATCCAGTACTTGAACAACCGGATGCCGGACCGGACCAGCATCCGTTCGAACTCCGGTGCCTGGCGCATGAATTCCTGATATTCGCGCGGCTCGCAGAAGCCCATCACCCGCTCCACGCCTGCCCGATTGTACCATGAACGGTCGAACAGCACGATCTCTCCCGCCGAGGGCAGGTGCTGCACATAGCGCTGGAAGTACCACTGCCCCTGCTCCCGCTCGGTCGGCTTGTCGAGCGCCACGACGCGCGCACCGCGCGGGTTCAGGTGTTCGGTGAACCGCTTGATGGTGCCGCCCTTGCCGGCGGCATCGCGCCCCTCGAACAGGATGGCGATCCTCTCCCCTGAACCCTTCGCCCAGTCCTGCAGTTTCAGCAGTTCGATCTGCAGTTCCCTCTTGTGGCGCTCGTAGTCGGCTCGCCTGACCTTCGTGCGGTAAGGGTACTCGCCGGTTTCGAACAACCGCCGCACCGTTGCCGCGTCATGCCGCATCGCGGCGGCCCTGTGCGATCCGGACACGTGCGGATCCGGCGTCTTCGATCCGGGGGCCGCGGTTTCCGCATCGCCTGCACCACTGGTCCCGTCGGCTTCGTCATCGTGCATGACACATCCTCCCCAGCCGCATCCGTGAACCCGCCGACAGCCAACGCGGCAGGCATCTGACAGCAGCCTCCGGCGATGCTATGATGCTTCGATGACAGGAGGAACCGGACAATGAACAAGGTTGACGGACTGCATCACATCGCGATCACCACGGCGGACATGAAGGGGCAGATCGCGTTCTTCACCGACAAGCTCGGCATGGAACTCGTCGCGCTCTACTGGATGCACGGGGTGGCGAACACGTTTCACGGTTTCCTGCGGCTCAACGACGAGAGCTCCGTCGCCTTCGTCCACAACCCGCAGATCGGCGGGATCCCGGTCGAGATGGGCCGCACCCACGCGGGCAATCCCGGCGCGAACTGCGCGAAGGGCACGATGCAGCACCTGGCGCTCAGGGTCGCGGATGTGGAAGAGCTGCTGGCCATGCGCGACCGGCTGCGCTCGAAGGGCGTTCCGGTCATCGGGCCGAAAGATCACGGGTTCTGCATGTCGATCTATTTCGCCGGACCGGAGAACCTGTCGCTGGAGCTGTCATGCTCTGCCGGGCCGATCAACGCCGAAGCCTGGATCGACCCGGAGGTCGTGGGCCTGTGCGGCATCAGTGATGAGGAACTGGCGCGCTACAAGCAGTCCGCTGACTATCGCAACGATGGCCCGCCGGTGCCACAGCCTGGCATTGACGCACCGGGGCCGCACATGACGAACTATCCGCCGAAGGTCTACGAGGCGATCCTGCGTACATCCGACGAGAAGATGCTGGCCAACAGCGAGAACCAGCCGCCCGTGCAGTTGGACGCCGCCGACTGACACCCGTTCAGGCACGAAATTCCGCGACTGCCCCCCAGACAAATCTGACGGTTGTTGCGGACAGACCGCTCGCGCTACCCTCTCGCCCGGGCAGGAGAGGGAGGCACGGATGACGTTTCGTCTGGATCTGGACGGCACGACGCACACCATTGATATCGTTGCGCGCAGACCCGAGACCGTACTTCGGGTGGATGACACCCGCACGGTCGTTGGAACGGTTCCCGGAAGCGCACAGGTCGCACGCGACGGGGACCTGGCCTGGGTACGCCATAATGGCCGCACCTTTCGGGTTCGGGTGGAAGACCCGGTTGCCGCCGCCCAGGACAGTGCGGGTGGCTCCGACGAGGTGCGCGCACCAATGCCGGGATCGGTGATCGAGGTGCTGAAGGCTGCCGGGGACATTGTTTCACGCGGCGACAAGATCATGGTGATCGAGAGCATGAAACTGCAGACCACGCTCGCCGCACCGCGCGATGGCGTGCTGGCGGAGGTGCTGTTCGCCGTGGGTGAAACTTTCAACAAGGATGCCGCCGTCGCGCGTCTGGAACCGCTGGCGGAGGAGGGCTGAACCATGCGCCGCATATCATCCGCACTCTCCACCAGTGACGCCACGTTCCGCAGCAACACGGTACACAACCGCCGCCTCGCCGACGAACTGCACGCGCTGCAGGAAAAGGCGCGGCATGTCCGCCCGGAACGTGACGTCCAGCGCCTTGCGAAGCAGGGCAAGATGATGCCGCGGGAGCGGGTGGAGAAGCTGCTCGACCCCGGCACTCCCTTCCTGGAACTT
>CAXBNO010000415.1:0-3625 GCA_963976775.1 uncultured Kordiimonadales bacterium | reverse complement strand
CCCCGCCGCATCCAGTACAAGGCCCGCAACTGGGAGGCCGAACTGAACGGCGACATCGACATCTACTTCGGCACCTTCGACAGCTTGGAGGCCTGCAAGGCCGTCCGCGCCCAGATCCGCACCGAACTGTCGGACCGTGGCGTGGAAGAGGACAAGCGCTCCGGTTGCTTTGAATCGAAGCAAATTGTCGCCAGCCGGTAACCGACCCGAAACCGATCAATGTCTGACCGGCCCCTGAGCGGGCCCGCATGAATACCAGGGAGATCCCACCATGTACTATCTGCTGATCGCTGCCGCCGCCGGCATGAGTGTTCCGGCTGACAACAGCCCGCTTGCCACCATTGACGTGACCAGCGCGCCGGCTTCCGAGCTGACCGCCTATGACACCCGCCGCATCCAGTACAAGGCCCGTACCTGGGAAGGCGAACTGAAGAGCAATGTCGACGTCTATTTCGGCACCTTCGACAGCGAGGAAGCCTGCAAGGCGGTTCGCGCCCAGATCCGCGCCACGCTCGGCAGCCAGGAAGAGGCGACCCGCTCTGACTGCTTCGAGTCGCGTGACAGCGCCGGTGCCACCGACAGCTGATCTTCCGACCCCACCTATCGGAACACGACAACAGGGCGGCCCGTCAGGGTCGCCCTGTTGCGTTCAGTCACCTGACGGAAGACAGGTCAGCCCGCGACGCGTGTCCGCGCATCGGTCCAGGCCAGCCGGACAAGCCAGAGTGCGGCAGTCCAGACCAGCAGGGCTGTCGCCTGATGCAGCGCCCCCAGCCAGACCGGCACCACCATGACCAGCGTGGCGATACCCAGCACGATCTGCAGGGCTATCGCGTGCATGACTCCCATCGATGCGGATTTCGCCCGCCCGCCAACCCGGCGACCAACCAGCATGGTCCAGACGGCAATGCCGAGCAACGCATAGGCCAGAATACGGTGGACGAACTGGATGGTCAGATGATCGTCGAACAGGGCGGCCAGCCCCGGCCCCCCGGCGAAGAGACCATCCGGCACCAGGGCGCCGTCCATCAGCGGCCAGGTATTGTAGATGTGGCCCGCATTGATCCCGGCGACAAAGGCCCCGATGACGATCTGCAACAGGACCAGCACCGCAAGGATGATCGCGGGTGTCCGCATGCCTGTCAGGGCCCGGCGATCACGCCCTTCCTCCCGCACCGACCAGGCCGTCCAGAGCAGCAGCGCATAGATCGAAAACGCGAGGGTCAGATGCGCCGCCAGCCGATACTGGCTGACATCCGGCCGGTCGACCAGACCGCTCTGCACCATGAACCAGCCCAGCGCGCCCTGTGATCCACCCGCCACCAGCAGAAACAGGAACCAGGGAATCTCGCGCCGCCTGATCTGTCCGGTCAGCATGAAGAACGCCATCGGCACGAAGAAGGCGAGACCGATGATCCGCCCCAGCAGCCGGTGGCTGAACTCCCAGGCGTAGATCATCTTGAACTCGTCCAGGGTCATGCCGAGGTTGACCTTCTGGTATTCGGGGAAGGCCTTGTACTTGTCGAACTCCACCAGCCGGTGACCGGATGCCAGTCGGTCATGGACAGGCCGGATTCCGTCAGCCGCGTTATGCCGCCCACGACGACCATGATGAAGACCAGCGCGGCCACGATGAACAGCCATGTGACAACCGCGCGGCGGGAAGGCCCCTGAGGAGATATTGTGCTCATGAGGCGGAGATAGGACAGCCAGCCATCTCGCACGATGCGCCGATTGCCGCAGAAGTCTCACCGCAGGTCAGGCTTGCCTCCGGGGGCAGGGTCATGCTGCGATTGGAGCAGCACACAACAGGTGGGGAGGCCTGACCGTCATGAAACTCGGCGCATTCTGCTACAATACCGACTATTCCATCCGTCCCGATGCCCTGGCGGTGATGCTGGAGGAACGGAACTACGACTCCGTCTGGTTCCCGGAACACACCAATATTCCGACCTCCCGCCGCTCCCCCTTTCCCGGCGGCGGCGATCTGCCGAAGCCCTATTTCCGCATGATGGACCCCTTCGTTTCGCTGGGGGCAGCCGCCGCGGTGACGAAGAACCTGAAGCTCGGCACCGGCATATCGCTGGTCATCCAGCGCGACCCGATCACGCTGGCCAAGGAAGTCGCGACCCTGGACGTGATTTCCAACGGTCGGGTGCTGCTCGGGATCGGCGGGGGAACGCCGAAGAGATGGAACAGCACGGCATCCCCTTCGACCGGCGCTGGAAGGTGCTGCGGGAAAAGATCGAAGCGATGAAGGCGCTCTGGACAGAGGAGAAATCGTCCTATGACGGCGAATTCGTGAAGATCGCGGAATGCTATTCCTATCCGAAGCCGGTGCAGCGCCCGCACCCGCCGATCATCCTCGGCTCGGCAACCGGGACCGGCAGGCAGCGTGTCGTCAGATACTGTGACGGCTGGATGCCGATCAATGTCCTGCTGGACGACATGCCTGCCGCCATCGCCGATCTGCACCGTCGGGCGGAGGAAGCCGGGCGGGACCCCGCCTCCATCGAACTGTCGATTTTCGCGCAGGTGGATGTGAATGAGGACCTGCTGAAACGCTACCGCGACCTGGGTATCGCCCGCTCCGTCATCGGTGTCCCGACGTCCGCTCCGGACCGGGTTGAGGGCGTCCTCGACCGCTATGCGAAGCTGATGGTCGAACTGGAGAGCTGATCATGGCGCACGACCTCAAGACCATCACGCCCGAGCAGAAGGCGTTCTATGAGGAGAACGGCTATCTGCTGCTGGAGAGCTTCGTGTCGGACGCATGGATGGACCGGCTCTGGGAAGTGACCGACCGCTTCATCGCGGAGAGCCGCACGATCACGAAATCCGGTGGCAAGTTCGACATCGAGCCTGACCACAGCGCCGACAATCCGCGCCTGCGCCGGCTGTCCCAACCCGCGGAGCATGACCCCGTCTATCGCGAGTTCGCCTTCAACGGACCCATCGTCGATCTGGCCGCCGACCTGCTGGGTCCGGACGTGAAGTACCACCACTCCAAGCTGAACTTCAAATGGTCGGGCGGGGGAGAAGAGGTGAAATGGCACCAGGACATCCAGTTCTGGCCGCACACCAATTACTCGCCCCTGACCATTGGCCTCTACATGTCGGACGTCGATGATGAAATGGGGCCGATGGGGGTGATCCCGAAAAGCCATGAGGCGGAACTGTTCGACCTCTACGGCGCCGACGGCAACTGGACCGGCTACATTGCGGAGAAGGATATCGGACGCGTACCGCTGGATGATGTGGCCTGGCTGAAGGGGCCGCGCGGCTCGGTCACCGTGCACAATTGCCGGATGGTGCACGGCTCCGAACCCAACCGCTCCAGCCGTGTCAGGCCGCTGCTGCTGCACACCTATTCGGCTGCCGACGCACTGACGCTGGAACCCAGTATCGCTGTCGAACACCATCGTCCGGGGTGAGCGGGCCAGGTGGGCCCGCTTCGACCCCCGCCCCTGCCTGATGCCGCCCGACTGGTCGAAGGGCTATGTCTCCATCTTCGACGTGCAGCAGTCCGGCAAGGACAACGCGGCCTGAACGGGACGCGCAATTGGAGCCCGGTCACGGAATGGCCAAGCCTCCTTCCCCCTCGACGGGGGAAGGCCGGGATGGG
>CAXBNO010000414.1:0-3627 GCA_963976775.1 uncultured Kordiimonadales bacterium | reverse complement strand
CAGTGTCTCGTTCGAGGACAATGACGTCGGCGTCACGGTCAGCCTGCTTACCGGGGTTGCGGTCGATCTCAATGCCAGCACGGATACGCTGGCCGGCATCGAGAACGTGCTCGGCTCCGATTTCGATGACAGCATCACCGGCGACAATGGCGACAATCGTCTGGCCGGTCGGGACGGCGATGACACGCTGGTCGGTGGCACGGGCGGTGGCGATGACACGCTGGATGGTGGCGATGGCACCGACGAGGTGCGCTACGACAGCGCCACCCGGTCGGTCAATGTGGATCTGGAGGCGCAGCGCGCCACCGGCACGTAGATTGGCACCGATGAACTGATCGCCATCGAGAACGTCATTGGTGGTGCCGGGAACGACAATCTGAACGGCAATGACGAGCCTAATGAACTGTCGGGCGCGGCAGGCGACGACACCTTGCGCGGCGGCGAGGGTGCGGATTCGCTGGATGGCGGATCGGGCACGGATGCGGTGAGCTTTCAGGGCTCTGGCGTCGGCGTCACTGTCGATCTGGCCGCAGGCACGGGCACCAACGGCGATGCCGACGGTGACACATTCACAAATTTCGAGAATGTCTTCGGCTCGGCGGAGGATGATTCGCTGACCGGCGACGGCAATGCCAACGAATTGCGCGGAGAGGATGGACGCGACACCCTGACCGGTGCCGGGGGCGCTGACACGCTCCTCGGGGGCGACGGTGCCGACAGTCTGCTGGGCGGTGTCGGTGCTGACGAACTCTCCGGCGACGGCGGTGACGACACGCTCCTCGGCGGCGACGGTGCCGATCAGCTGACCGGCGGTTCCGGTGATGACGTGCTGGAGGGTGGTGCCGCCGCCGACCAGCTGCAGGGCGGCGCGGGGATCGACACCGCATCGTTCGCCGAATCTGATGCAGGGGTGGCCTTCGCCTTCGCCGACACCGATGGGCCTGGCATTGCGGGCGATTTCAGCAACACGGCGGCGGGCGGTCTGGCGGGCGATGCGGACGGCGACAGCTTCGCCAGTATCGAGCTCTTTGTCGGATCGGATTTCGACGACACGGTCGGCGGTGGCATCGTCGACATGACCTTCTCCCTGGGCGCGGGGGATGACCGCTTCGATACCCCGGCGGGGATCGACGTGGTGGATGACCTGTTTGGCGGTGATGGCGCGGACCTCGCCTTCACCGGCGATGGCGATGACAGCGTCGAGGGCGGTGCAGGCGACGACAGCCTGCGCGGAGAGGCGGGTTCCGACACGCTGATCGGCAATGCCGACAATGACGATCTCAGCGGTGCCGGGGGCAGTGACAGCCTGATCGGCGGTGCGGGTGTCGATACCATGAGTGGCGGTGCGGGCAGCGACCGGTTTGTCTTCCAGGCGCTGACCGACGGGACCGAGGTCGCGGTGAACGACACGATCGCGAACGTCGGCGCGGCTGTGGACGTCATCAGTGACTTCGGGACCGGTGTCGATCTGCTCGAGTTCGCGAGTTCCGAGTTCGGCAATCCCGGACTGGCGCAGACCGTCGGTGCCTATGACGGCACCAACGCCATCGGCGTCGCCGCGGGCGCAACCTTGGTGTTCGACGGCACCCACCTGATCTTCGATCCGGATGTGGACCAGGCCGGCTATGTCGCCATCGCCGACCTCTCCGGTGCCGTTCCGGTTCTGGCGGATATCAGTCTGGTCTGATCGCTTGCCGCCCCGTCCTGCCCTTTGGCAAGGTGGTGGCCACCGGATTCGCCGGCTCGGAGGGTTGCAGCAATGAAGGCACTGACCGTTGGCGGCGCGATGATCGACACCATCGCGCTGATCGACAGTGACCGAATCGAGCGCATGGGTCTTGCCAATGCCGACACCGGCTTCCTGCTGCTGGAGGAAGGCCGCAAGACGGAGGCGCGGGACATCTCCGCCCATTGTGGCGGCGGCGCGGTGAACACTGCCGTCTCCATGGCGCGTCTGGGGCTCGATACGGCGACCCTGGTGAAACTGGGCAAGGATGCCCGGGCCGACCAGATCTTGGCGCGGCTTGCGGACGAGGGGGTTTCCACCCGCTTCGCCGTGCGGGACGGAAGGCTGCCCACGGGGGCCTCTGTCATGGTCGCGGCGCATGATCGCAATGCCGCGATCTTCACGTTTCGCGGGGCCAATACCCTGCTGCAGACGGCGGACCTGCGCGACGATGCCTTCGCGATGGACCTGGTCTATATCTCCGGCCTTTCGAACGAGTCTGCCGCCTGCTTCGGCGATCTGGTACGCCGCGCGGGTGCCGCCGGTGCCATGGTGGCGACCAATCCCGGCCTGCGTCAGCTCACGGCGCGACAGGACGCATTCTACGGCTGTCTCGACGGTGTCGGGATCCTCTCCATCAACCGTGCGGAGGGGGATGCGCTGGTCCCCTCCCTGATCGCCGAGTTCGGGGAGGGCGGCGCGGCGCTGCCGCTGGATGCGGGCGAGCCACCCTATTCACTGGTCGGGCGCGGCTTTGCCTCGGGCGGTTTCCAGATGTCGGCCCGCGCCTTCTTCGAGGCCATCCTGTCGAAGGGGCCCGGCAGGGTGCTGGTCACCGCCGGGCGGGACGGGTCCTATCTGGCTGACGGCGACGGGCTGCATCACTGTCCGGTGCTGGCGGTCGAGGTGGCGGGCACGGCAGGTGCCGGTGATGCCTTCGGGTCGACCTTCGCCGCGCTTACCTGCCAGGGCCTGCCGGTAGACGATGCCCTGCGCGCGGCTGCCATCAATGCCGCCTCCGTCGTTGGCCACATCGATACCCAGACCGGACTGCTGACGCGAGATGCCCTGCTGGACCGGGTGGCGCAACTGAAGGACACTCTGCCGATCCGGTTCTGGGCCTGGGGGAAATAGCGGATGGGAAGGTACATTCTGGCCATCGATCAGGGGACGACATCCAGTCGTGCCATCCTGTTCGACCGGGACATGAGCGTCGTTGCCCTGGCGCAGTCCGAGTTCCCGCAGCATTTTCCGGCTTCCGGCTGGGTCGAGCATGCGGCGGAGGATCTCTGGTCCACCACCCTGGAGACCTGTCGCAAGGCCCTGAAACAGGCTGGGGCGGAGGCGGCGGATGTTGCCGCGATCGGCATCACAAACCAGCGGGAGACCACGGTCGTCTGGGACCGGGCGACGGGGAAGGCGATCCACAACGCCATCGTCTGGCAGGACCGACGCACGGCGGACCGCTGTGCGGAACTGAAGGCGGCGGGGCATGAGGCGACGGTCGCGGCCCGCACCGGCCTGCTGCTCGACCCCTATTTCTCCGGGACCAAGGTGGCCTGGATCCTGGATCACGTGGAGGGCGCGCGGCAGCGGGCGGAGGCCGGGGAACTGGCCTTCGGCACGGTGGACAGCTTCATCCTCTGGCGGCTGACCGGGGGGCGGATACATGCGACGGACGCCACCAATGCCTCCCGCACCTTGCTCTACGACATCCACGAAGGTGCCTTTGCCCGCGAACTGCTCGACCTGATCCGTGTACCTGCCGCGATGCTGCCGGATGTGAAGGATTCATCTGGCCTGTTCGGCGAGACCGATCCGGAACTGTTCGGGCGCGCCATTCCGGTGCGTGGTATCGCGGGTGACCAGCAGGCTGCGACGGTGGGGCAGGGATGCTTTCA
>CAXBNO010000413.1:0-3629 GCA_963976775.1 uncultured Kordiimonadales bacterium | reverse complement strand
TTCCAGGACCTGATGCGCCATGTGGTCAGCCAGGACGGGGATGTGGACGGGCTGAAGCTGGAGGAATGCGAGACCCTGGTGGACTTCGTGACCAGGGCGAAGGTGACGCCGTTCCTGCACAAGTCGATCTATCACGCCACCTACTACGAGAACATGGTGAACTCGGCCCGCTCCGACATCACCAAGGACCGTTTCGCGCACAAGACGTACCTGCAGAACATGCAGTTCGATCGCTACATGGCGCGCTACGATCCGGAGAACCCGACCTGGGCCAACACGATCACCGCGCTCTATGCCGAGTTCGTGCATTCGGTGAACGCGAAGGGACACATCTACGGCGAACAGACGCCCGACAATGCCATGCGCATCGATGCGATCCTGAAGATGTACCCGGCAGCCAGGATCATCTTCATGGTGCGGCACCCGATCACCGGCATCGCCTCCCTGCTGGAGCGCTACGGCGACATTCCGCGCGCCATCAACCAGTACCGCAAGCCGTTCGAACTCTATCCCTTCGATGATCCGGACGTGGTCAACCGCACCCTGTTCGTGAAGTTCGAGGATCTGATCGCCAACCGCCAGCCGGTGCTGGCCTCCATCGCCGAATTCCTCGGTGTGACGGAGGCCGGTGCGGCACCGGACACCAGCCATGAATCCGCTGTCTTCGCCAAGTATGTCGGCAAGAGCCTGACGGCGGAGCGCTATTTCCGGTCGATCCAGAAGCACCCGGCGGTGGAGCGCACGGCGCTGTACCAGAAGAATACCGACATCGCCGACGTCTTCTATTCGCTGGAGGAAACCATGGCGATCATCGGCCATGGGGAGGAACGGGCGGAAAAGAGGGCAGACGAAGCCGACGCCGCCTGAGGCTGACCGACCGGATCAGCCCGGCACCTCTCTGGGTACCCGGGTCAAGCCCGGGCACGGCGTCTTTGGGGTGGTGAAGCGGATGACAGTCCCGGCAGATCAACCAGACGCCCTGCCATCACCATTCTCACGCCGTGCCCGGGCTTGACCCGGGTACCCATGGTGCCGCGCAGGCAGCAGCACGCCAGAGACATCACACGTCACCTCCCTTCACGGGACTTCCCTCAGTCACAGCCCTCCACCAGCACCAGCTTGCTGTCGGTGGTGCGCAGGCGTACGTCCTTCAGGGCCTGGAACTCCGGGTCGGCCAGGAAATCCTCCGCGTGCCGACCGCTGGGAAACTCCAGGATCACCATGCGCTCCGGTGACCAGTCGCCCTCCATCACCTTCGGCGTGACACCCTTCACGATGTAGCGCCCGCCGTGTTTCGCCAGAAAGGCCGGAACATTGTCGGCATATTCCATGAAGCCGGGCAGGTCATGGATGGCGAAGTCGAGAACCAGATAGGCGCTCATGCGTGCGGTCCCTCCTGCGGCAGTCAGTGGTGTGTGTCAGCGGCGTCGCTTCTTGGTGTCGCGCAGGTCGTGCACACCGTCCGTCTCGCGCGGGTCGGTGTCCTTCGGGAAAATCTCCTGCTTCTGCACCTTCTGGGTGCCCGTCACAGGCAGCGCGTCGAGGAAATACAGCCAGCCCGGGGCCTTGTAATAGGCGATCTTCTCCAGGCACCAGTCCTGGATTTCCCTTGCGAATTCGGCAGTTGGCGGGATACCGGGCATGGGCACGACGCAGGCCATCACCTCCTCGTCACGCATCTCGTCCGGCACCGGCATGACCGCGACCTGAGCCACCTTGTCCATGGCCTGGATCGTCGCCTCGATCTCGGCGGCGGCGATGTTCTCCCCTGACCGTCGGATGATGTTCTTCTTGCGATCGACGAAGAACAGCATGCCGCTGCCGTCCTGGCGCACCGCGTCACCGGTATGGAACCAGCCGCCGCGCCAGGTCTCCGCCGTTGCCTCCGGATTCTTCAGGTAGCCGGAAAAGAAGCCATGCCGTGGTCCCTCCGGCCCGCCCCAGCGGACCAGCAGCTCACCTTCCGTCCCGCGCGGGACCTCGGTATCGTCATCATCGACGACCTTCGCCTCCAGCCCGCCGAAGGGCCGCCCGAAGGCGCGGGTGGTGATCTGCCGGGGGTCGTGGTTGTCGGCGAAGATCCGGCCCGTCTCGGTCATGCCCCAGACTTCTACCAGTTTCGTGCCGAAGCGCTCCTCGAACAGCGGATGCATCTCCGGCTCCATCCCTGCCCCCAGGGCAAAGCGGCAATTGTGCTGCTTCTCCTCCGGGCATTCCGGCTGTTTCAGCAGCACCGGCGCAACGATGCCCAGGTAATGGAAGGCCGTGGCCCGCATATCTACCAGGTCCTTCCACCAGCGGGTCGGATGAAACCGGTCCGGCACCATCAGACAGTTGCGGCCCAGCATCATGCAGACGAAGGTCACAGCGCCGCAGTTCATGTGGAACACCGGCAGCGGGTTGTAGAGCCGCTCCACCCCCCGCTCCATCGTGAAGTGGCCACCCATGTTCCAGTACCACTCCCCGGCATTCAGGAAGTAGAAGTTGGTGATGACGCAGCCCTTGGGCCGTCCCGTGGTGCCAGAGGTGTAGAACAGCGCCACCTCCGTGTCGGAGCCCGGTTCACCCGGCTGCGCGGGCGCGACGGGCGAGGGCAGTTCCGCCGGCAGGTCATCGACATTGACCACATGCAGCCGCTTTTCCGCCCGGTCGGCAGCAACCGCCTGCATCCGTTCCACCCGATCCGCAATCACCACCGCCAGATCGGCGTCGGAATGCTGCATCTGATACAGCGTCTCGTCGTGGGTATAGTCCGGGTTCACCGGCACACAGGACGCCCCGACCGCATTCAGCGCCAGCAGGTGGAAGAAATGCTCCGGCCGATTCTCCATCAGCAGCGCGACCCGGTGGCCCAGGCCATAGCCCGCGTCACGGTAGAGTGCTGTCAGCCGCCCAACCGCATCCCGGACCTCGCCATAAGTGAACTCGACGCCGTCCGGGTGATAGGCGCGTCCCGGATAAGCTGGACAGGCGAGAAAGGCATTGTCCGGCGAATCCGCCGCAGCCTCCTGAAACAGGGCATGGACGGTCTGATGCATGTTCGTGATCCCTCCCCAGGGCGTGAAATCTGCCGAAGCCTATCCCATTCCCGCCAGGGATCACCAGTGCGTCAGAACGGTTTCAGGATCACCATGAAGACGATGATGATCATCAGCACGGTCGGAACCTCGTTCAGGATGCGGAAATAGCGTGTCGAATGGGTGTTCCGGTCCTCCTCGAACTCCCGGCGGCGCTTGCTCAGCACCCCGTGCGCGCCCGCCAGCAGGACCACCGCCAGCAGCTTGCTGTGCAGCCAGCCGTCCGCCATGGTGAAGATCCCCAGATCGAAACCGATCCAGAGCATCAGCAATCCGAAGATGAAACTGGCGATCATCGCGGGGTTGATGATCGCCTTCATCAGCCGCCGTTCCATCACCTTGAAGGTCTCCGAGGTGTCGGAGCCCGGCGCCGCATCCACGTGATAGACGAACAGCCGCGGCAGATAGAGCATCCCCACCATCCAGGAGATCACGCTGACGATATGCAGCGCCTTGAACAGGTCGTAATATTCACTCATCCGATTGATCCCGTTTCATCTGCTTTCCCAGGACGATTCTCTTCCGTCCCGCATGTTCCTTCTGCCCCCCTTG
>CAXBNO010000412.1:0-3638 GCA_963976775.1 uncultured Kordiimonadales bacterium | reverse complement strand
CGCTGATCTCGGTCGGATCGCCCTCATTGATCTCGAAGACCAGATTGATCCGGTTCTGCTGCAACTGGATGATCTTCGGTTCGATGGTGGCGGCGAAACGGCCGCTGGCGCGATAGATCTGGAGCATGCGCTGCACGTCGCTCTGCACCCGCGCGCGGGTATAGACCACCCGTGACCGCAGTTGCACTTCCGAGGCGAGCAGATCGTCCTTCAGCAGCTTGTTGCCTTCGAAGACAAGCTGGTTGATCACCGGGTTCTCGACGACGGTCACGATCAGGGCATTGCCCTGGCGGCGCAGGTTCACGTCGGCAAAGAGGCCGGTGCCATAGAGTGTCTTCAGGGCGCGGTCCAGACGGGATGGCTCGAACGGGCTGCCCGGCTCCAGCTGCATGTAGGACCGGACGGTCTCGGCCTCGATCCGCTGGTTGCCCTCGACGACAATATCCTGGATCAGTTGCGCGTTCGCAACGAACGGCATCAGCCAGGCCAGCACAGTAATCAGGATCAGCCGTCGCGACACGCCGTGGAACCCTCTATCTCCGGTCTGGCCCGTCACCGGGTATCAGGAAAACAGACCCTTCATGAAATCAACCACACCGAAACGGTCGATGTCGTTGAACGTCGCCACGAGCATCAGGCCGATGACCATGGCAAAGCCCAGACGGTAGCCGATTTCCTGAGTCGTTTCACCCAGCGGACGCCCCCGTACTGCCTCGACGGCATAGAACAATAGATGGCCGCCGTCCAGCATCGGGATCGGGAACAGGTTGATGAGGCCGAGGCTTATCGAGAGGAAGGCCGCGATATTGATCAGGGAAGCCAGGCCGAAGCTCGCGGCCTGCCCCGAAATCTCCGCGATACCTGCCGGTCCACGCAGTTCCTCCACCGAGCGATGGCCGGTGATCATGTCACCGACCGCTGACAGGGTGCTGCTGGTGATCACCCAGGTCTGGCGCACCGCCTCGACCAGCGCCCCGCCGACGCCGAGCTCGCGCCAGCCACGCTCCATCGCACGCACGCCCAGCATCCCGACCTTGCTGTCATTGCCGAACTGGTCCTGGATCACAACCACGCGTGGCTGCGCATCCAGATCGACCAGCCTGCCGTCCCGTTCCACGGTCAGGGGCAGGGGCCGGTCCAGGTTCAGCGACACGATGCGGCGCAGGTCCTCGAACGAGACAACATCCTCACCACCCGCGGTGACGATCAGGTCACCGGGCTGCAGTCCGGCCTCCGCCGCCGCACTGTCGGCCACGACATCGGATACCATTGCGGTGGTGAAGGGCTGGCCCCATACCGTGAACATGCCCGCGAAGATGACGATCGCCAGCAGGAAGTTGGCCAGGGGCCCCGCCACGACGACTGCCGCACGCTTCGCCAGCGGCTTGTTGTGGAAATTCTCCGGATCGTCGTCATGCACGTTGCCCGCATGGTCAGGGGTGCTCGCCGCGCTGCTGTCGCCCCGGAACTTCACGTAGCCGCCGAAGGGGATCATCGAGACCTTCCAGCGCGTGCCGCGACGGTCATGCCAGCCGAACAGTTCCCGGCCGAAACCGACCGAGAAGGCCTCGACCCCGACGCCACACCAGCGGGCGACCAGGTAGTGACCCATCTCGTGAACAAAAACCAGCACCGTCAGGACGGCGAGGAACGGCAGGATGTATTCGATCAGAAACATGCAGGTTCCCTTGCAGGATCAGTTGTAAGGCGCCAGGCCGACCACATCAGCCCAGCAGGGCGGCCGTCCTGACACGTGTCTCGGCGTCCAGTTCCATGACGGCCTCGATCGTATCAGGCGCACCTGAATCAATCATTTCCAGAGCAGCTTCGACAATCTCCGCAATGCGAAGAAACCCGATCCGGCCGGCCAGGAATGCGGCGACCGTCACCTCATTGGCCGCATTCAGCACCGTGGGTGCACCCTTGCCCGCCTCCATGGCGGCCCGCGCCAGTCGCAGCGCCGGGAACCGAACCGGATCCGGCGCCTGGAAAGTAAGCTGGCCGAGTGTGGCCAGATCAAGGCGTGGCGAAGGGGCCGCAATCCGCTCAGGCCAGGCCAGGCATGACGCGATAGGCGTACGCATGTCGGGGCTGCCAAGCTGGGCCAGCGTCGAGCCATCGACATATTCGACCATCGAGTGGATGACCGACTGCGGATGCACCAGCACGTCGATCTGATGGTCGGCGACAGGGAACAGGGGCCAGGCCTCGATCATCTCCAGGCCCTTGTTCATCATCGTCGCGGAATCGACGGAGATCTTGGCCCCCATCGACCAGTTGGGATGCGCCACAGCCTGCGCCGGGGTGACATGCGCCATCTGTTCCATACCGAGGTCAAGGAACGGACCACCCGAAGCGGTCAGCACGATACGCCTGACAGCCTGGGCGCGGTCGCGGTCGAAGACCTGGAAGATCGCATTGTGCTCGGAGTCCACCGGCAGCAGCGTTCCGCCGAAGCGCCGGACATCGCGCATCACGATATCGCCTGCGCAGACCAGGCACTCCTTGTTCGCCAGCCCGACGTCCGCCCCGCGCCGGATCGCGGCCAGCGTCGGCGCAAGCCCTGCCGCGCCGACGATCCCGGCCATGACGAAGTCGGACGGGCCTGAAGCCGCCTCCACCAGTGCCTCCGGCCCCGCAGCCGCGTCGATCCCGCTGCCTGCCAGGGCATCCCGGAGGTCGCGATACAGCGCCGGATCGGCGATCACCGCCAGCCGGGCACCATGCCGACGCGCCAGTGCGGCCAGTTCGGCAACATTGGTGTTGGCGGTCAGGGCGTCGATCCGGAACCTGTCCGTATGGCGCGAGACAAGATCCAGCGTGTTGAGGCCGATGGACCCGGTCGCGCCAAGGATCGTCACCGACTTCTGCGGCCCGATGGTCGCAATGGCCCCGTCACGGTTCGGGTGCGGCAGGCTCGCAATTCCGGCTGTGGCGCTCATGCGGCAAATCCCATCACATCCGGCATCAGCGCCAGCATGATTGCCGCCGCCACCAGACCATCGACCCGGTCGATGATTCCACCGTGTCCGGGAATGATAGTACCCGAATCCTTCACGCCGAAATGACGTTTCCATGCGGACTCCGCCAGATCACCGCACTGCGCGACAACCGAGACCAGCACACCACCGGTCAGAAGGGCGGGCACCGACATCCCGTCCGCGCCCCCAATGTCGGCCCCGAGTCCGATCACCACGGATGTCACGGTCGCAGCCACGACGCCCCCGGCAGCGCCGGACCAGCGCTTGTTCGGACTGACACGGACCCAGATGCGCGGCCCCTGAAAGGTCCGCCCTGCCGCCAGCGCACCGATGTCGCTGGCCCAGACGCAGGCAAGCAGCCAGATCAGCGGCCACGCCCCCCACTGGCGCAGCAGCAGCAGCGCAAGCATGGCCCCGCAGATCACCGCGACGCCGAGCATGGTCCAGATGGCCCGCCCGCCCGCGACCCGCGCGAGAATTCCGGCCAGCACTGTCGAGGCGAGCACGGCGGAGAGCGCGATGGCCGTGGTGGTTCCGAGATCGAGCAGCGCAATCGCGGCAACGCCGCCAAGCAGACCGACGGCCATGGCGAGCGGGAACCGTCCGGCCGTTGCCTGCGCATCAGCGGACGCGGTCACCCGCGACCATTCGAAGGCA
>CAXBNO010000411.1:0-3647 GCA_963976775.1 uncultured Kordiimonadales bacterium | reverse complement strand
AAGCTTGGGCGCGGCGTGAGGGAAGCTGGACCAACTGGCGCAATCCACGGCAACAGCCCACATAGATTGCCCGCCGCCGCCACATTCGCTACAACCCGCGCCAGCGGCATTCCCCGAACCGATGACCTGAGCCAAGAGGATCCAGAAATGGCGAGCTATCAGTACGTCTACACCATGCAGGGCCTGACCAAGAACTGGCCGGGCGGCAAGACGGTGCTGAAGGACATCAACCTCTCCTTCCTGCCCGGCGCCAAGATCGGCGTGCTGGGCATCAATGGCTCCGGCAAGTCCACCCTGCTGAAGATCATGGGCGGAGAGATCACGGAATTCGGCGGCGAGGCCTGGGCGGCGGACGGGCTGAACGTCGGCTACCTGCGGCAGGAGCCGGAACTGGATGAATCCAAGGACGTGCTGGGCAACGTCATGGATGGCGTGGCGGAGAAGCAGTCGATCCTGGACCGCTACAACGACATTTCCATGAAGTTCGCCGAACCCATGGAAGAGGACGAGATGAACGCCCTGATCGAGGAGCAGGGCCAGTTGCAGGAGGAGATCGACGCCGCCGACCTGTGGAACCTGGACCGGGAGGTCGAGGTGGCCATGGACGCGCTGCGCTGTCCGCCGTCCGACTGGGCCATCGACAAGCTGTCGGGCGGTGAGCGCCGCCGGGTCGCGCTGGCGCGGCTGCTGCTGTCGAAGCCCGACATGCTGCTGCTCGACGAACCGACCAACCATCTGGACGCCGAGTCCGTGCTCTGGCTGGAGCGGTTCCTGCACGACTATCCCGGCACCGTCGTCGCCGTGACCCATGACCGCTATTTCCTCGACAATGTCGCCGGGTGGATCCTGGAACTGGATCGCGGGCGCGGCATCCCCTATCAGGGCAACTATTCCGGCTGGCTGGAGCAGAAGGAGAAGCGCCTGCATCAGGAATCGCGCGAGGACGCATCGCGCAAGCGTACGCTGGCCAGCGAACTGGAATGGATCCGGCAGAGCCCGCGGGCGCGTCAGGCCAAGTCCAAGGCCCGTGTCTCGGCCTATGAGGATCTGCTGTCCGACGAGCAGGAGGAACGCCGCGCGGACATGCAGATCTACGTGCCGCCGGGACCGCGTCTGGGCAACAATGTCATCACGTTCGAGAATGTCACCAAGGGCTTTGGCGACAAGCTGCTGATCGATGACTTCTCGGCCAAGATCCCGCCCGGTGCCATCGTCGGCATCATCGGCCCCAACGGCGCGGGCAAGTCGACCCTGTTCCGCATGATCACCGGGCTGGAACAGCCCGACAGCGGCAAGGTGGAGATCGGCGAGACCGTGAAGCTCGGCTATGTCGATCAGAGCCGTGACGCGCTCGACCCCAACAAGAACGTCTGGGAGGAAATCTCCGGCGGCGTCGATGTGCTGGAACTGGGCAAGCGCACCATCCAGTCCCGTGCCTATGTCGGCTCCTTCAACTTCAAGGGCGGTGATCAGCAGAAGAAGGTGGGACAGCTCTCCGGCGGTGAGCGGAACCGGGTGCATCTGGCGCGGACGCTGAAGTCAGGGGCCAATGTGCTGCTGCTCGACGAACCGACCAACGATCTGGACGTCGAGACCCTGCGGGCGCTGGAAGAGGCCATGGTCAGCTTTGCCGGCTGTGCGCTGGTCATCAGCCATGACCGCTTCTTCCTCGACCGCATCGCCACCCACATCCTCGCCTTCGAGGGCGAGAGCCACGTGGAATGGTTCGAAGGCAACTTCGAGGACTACGAAGCCGACCGCAAGCGCCGCCTCGGCGACGACGCCGACCAGCCCCACCGCATCCGCTACAAGAAGCTGATCGCCTGATCGGTCGGACGCGCGAACCACGCAACCCACGCCGCTCGCGGGCTTGACCCGCGAGCCCAGTCTCCCACGCCTGGGCGGCACCATGGATACCCGGGTCGAGCCCGGGCACGACGTGAGTTGGGGTGGCGATGCTGGAAATACTCCGGTACCTCCCCCTCCCCACGACGCTCGCGGACTTGATCCGCGAGCCCAGTCTCCCGCGCCTGCGCGGCACCATGGGTACCCGGGTCGAGCCCGGGCACGGCGTGGGGAAGTCGCGGTGAGGATTCCAGGAGCACCAACAACAACGAAAAAGGCCCGGAGCACCATGTGCTCCGGGCCATTCCGTTTCGGTCTGCGGTGCAGGATCAGGCGGACTTCTTGGCCCGTTCCGTCCGGCGCTCGGCGATACGGGCGGACTTGCCGCGACGGCCGCGCAGGTAATAGAGCTTCGCCCGGCGCACGACACCACGGCGCACGACGACGATGGAATCAATGATCGGCGAGTAGAGCGGGAACACACGCTCCACACCTTCATTGTAGGAAATCTTCCGGATGGTGAAGGAGGAATTGAGGCCCCGGTTGCGGCGCGCGATGCACACGCCCTCGAACGCCTGGACACGCTCGCGGCTGCCTTCCGTCACCTTGACGTTGACGCGGACGGTATCACCGGCCTGGAAGGTCGGGATCTCCTTGCCTTCGGTCACACGCGCGATCTCCTCGCGCTCGATCTCTTCGATCAGGTTCATCTGGTCACCTGTTTTCTTTTTCCTTGTAGCGTCGCCATAGGTCCGGTCTCCGTTCCTGCGTCAGGGCCTTTGACTGGTCCTGCCGCCAGGCATGGATGCGGGCGTGATCGCCGCTCAACAATATGTCAGGAGGGGTCAGCCCCTCCCATTCACGCGGACGCGTGTAGTGCGGATATTCGAGCAGCCCGTCCGCAAAGCTCTCTTCCGCCAGACTGGCGCTGTTGCCCGTCACCCCCGGCAGCAGCCGGACAATGGCATCGAGCATCGCCAGTGCCGCAAACTCACCCCCTGACAGCACGAAGTCGCCGAGGCTGACTTCCATCACGGGACGGGCCTGCAGAACCCGTTCGTCCACCCCCTCGAAGCGACCGCAGATCAGGGTCACCGCTCCGGCATCCCGCACCTGCTCCACCAGCGCCTGGTCCAGAGGACGTCCGCGCGGACTGAAGTAGATCAGGGGCGCCGGGGCCGCATGGTTGGCATCGATCGCACTTGCGAGCAGATCAGGCCGCATCACCATGCCCGCACCACCGCCGAAAGGGGCATCATCGACAGCGCGGTGCTTATCGCGCGCGTAGTCGCGGATGTCCACCACTTTCAGTGACCAGAGACCCTTCTCCAGCCCCTTCCCCGACAGTGCCGTTCCCAGCGGTCCGGGAAAGATCTCCGGATAGATCGTCAGCACCGTTGCGCGGAAGGCTGCTTCGGTCATCCCCGGGCGGTCCCGTCACCGTCGGCGACCACCGTCCCGTCCTCCTCCGAAGACGCACCTTCCTCATCCTCGGGCCGGGCCTCGATCTCCTCCGGCGGGTCGATGGTCAACTGCCCGCCGGCCAGATCGACCACCGGCACGGCGGCCTGCGTGAACGGGATCAGCAGGGTTGGGCGACCGGCACGCAGCGGTGGCTGGATCTCCAGCACCTCCCCCGCGCCGAGCGTATGGACGGCCTTCACACGGCCCAGCCGCTGGCCATCCACATGCACCGCCTCCAGCCCGATCAGATCGGCCTGATAGTAGTCTTCCGCATCATCCAGCGGGGGCAGACGGTCCCGTTCCACATGCAGCGTGGTGCCCTTCAGCGCCTCGGCCTG
>CAXBNO010000410.1:0-3654 GCA_963976775.1 uncultured Kordiimonadales bacterium | reverse complement strand
CCGGCATGAATGCCGAAGAAGTGCTGCTGGACGCCAAGCGCGCCCGTGCGAAGGCGCAGGCCGCAACGGTTCTGGGTGAGTTGCTGCCCGCACGGCTGGCCACAGAACTCGCCACGAGGCACTTGCCCCAACGCCCGATGGCGGAGATCCCCGATGCAACCCTGAAACATCTGGGCGCGATGCTCAATCACTGGTCCCTGCAGCCGGATGGGTCAGAAGGGTACGCCAAGGCCGAGGTCACGGCGGGTGGTATCGACACGGATGGCCTTTCATCACGCACGATGGAAGCCAGGACGGTTCCAGGGCTTCATGTAATCGGTGAGGCTGTCGACGTAACCGGCTGGCTCGGCGGCTACAATTTCCAGTGGGCCTGGGCCAGCGGGCGCGCGGCGGGGGAAGCGGTTTAGAAGGCCTCCTCCAGCGTCGGTCCCGCGCCGCGCACCCGCGTCTGGCGCATCAGGCGGCGGTGGCGGTCGGCATCGTAGCCGAGGCCGCGGTGCAGCAGGCAGCGGTTGTCCCAGATCACGACTTCACCGGCCTGCCAGCGGTGGGTCAGGATGTTCGCCTCCGCTGTCGCTTCCTCGATCAGCCCGTCGATCAGGGCCCGGCTGTCCTTTTTGCTCCAGCCCTCGATCTCCCGGGCGTGGGAACCCATGAACAGGTTCTTCCGCCCGGTCGTCGGGTTGCGGCGCACGAAGCGCTGCCGGACCGGCGGCAGCGACTTGGCCAGGGCCGGTGACACCGCGTCAGGGGCGACCTTGGAGCGGGAAAAGACGTAGTCATGCACCACGATCAGCGGATCGACCTCCGCCCGGCGGGCTTCGTCGAGCCTGTCGTAGGCCGCGCGGGCGCTGACGAACTGGGTCTCGCCGCCTTCCGACGGCACTTCGTAGACGGCATTGATTGAGACGAAGGCCGGGACCGGTTTGAAGCTGGCATCCGTGTGCCACATGTTGTTGCCGGTCAGGAAGATCGTCTTCCTGTGGTCATTGCCGAGTGCCGTGCCGTCCTGCTGGACGTTACCGATGGTGCCGAAATAGTCGATGCGCCCTTCCTCCCCCTTCGGCAGGTGGTTCGGTTCCGGTTCACCGATCTCCCGGGTGAAGGCCAGGTGGCGTTCGTCGCCCGGCGCCTGATCGGGGAAGCAGAGAAACGACCAGCGGTCGATGGCATCGAGCAGGGCGGCGCGCCGGGCCTCGTCAAGCGGCACCGAGAGGTCGAAACCTGTCACACGGGCACCGAAATCGGCATGAAGCGGCTGAATTTCCACAGCTATCCCTCCCCTGAAACAAGAGCCTGACGGTCGATCTTGCCTGTCCCGGTCTTCGGCATCTCCACCACGAATTCCACGATGCGGGGATACTTGAACGGCAGCAAGGCATGGCGCACATGCTGCTGCAGCAGTTTGACCTGGGCATCATCGCCCGCGTGTCCGTCGCGCAGGCAGACAACGGCCCGCAGCGCCATCCGCCTGTCGGGAAGCTGATGTGCCAGCACTGCGCACTCATGCACGTGCGGGTGCTCGTTCAGACAGCGCTCCACCTCCAGCGGCCAGACCCATTGGCCGGAGACCTTGATCAGGTCGTCAGCGCGCCCCTGGAAATGGTAGTACCCGTCCTGCTCCAGGAACCGGTCACCGGTATTGATCCAGCCACCGCGCATGGTCTCATCGGTCCTGTCGGGGCGATTCCAGTAGCATGGGGCAGAGGATGTGCCGCGTACCCACATGATCCCCTCCTCCCCCTCCGGGGACGGGTTTCCGTCACGGTCGCGCAGTTCCACCTCGTAGCCCGGCACGCGGCGGCCAGCGGCACCGATGCGCTGTTCGGCCTGCGTGTTCGAGAGGTAGATGTGCAGCACCTCCGTCGAGCCCAGCCCCTCGATGGGGCAAAGACCGGTCAGGTCCCGCCAGGCGTTGAAGATATCCTCCGACAGGGCCTCCGCCGCCGACATGGAGAGTCTCAGTGATGACAGGTCCCGTTGCGCCACGCCCGGTGTCCGGCAGATCGCGGTGTAGAGGGTCGGCAGGCCGTAGAGCACGGTGGGACGAAAGGCTTCGATGCAATCCAGCACGGCGGTCGGGTCGGGCCGTCCCGGCATCAGCACCGTGGTCGCCCCGACAGAGAAGGGAAAGGTGAAGGCATTGCCGAAACCGTAGGCGAAGAAGATCTTCGGCACGGAAAAGCACAGGTCATCGGGCCGCAGTTGCAGGACCTTCGCGGCGAAGGCCTGCTGCGTATAGGCCATGTCGTGATGCAGATGGACAATGCCCTTGGGCCGACCCGTGGAGCCTGAGGAATACATCCAGAAGGCCATGTCGTCGGGACCCGTGTCGGCGACCGGCAATTTGTCCGGCTGATTGGCGATGAAATCGCTGGCGTGCTGGCTGTTCGCGGACAGATCGCCGCTGCCATTGGCGATGACAACGCGTTCCAGTTTCGTGCCCGCCGTGATCTCGGCATTGAAACGGTCGCTGAATTCCGCCTCCGCCACCGCTATCCGGGCATCGGTATCGGCCAGGAAGAACTGCAGCAGGTCCGGCGTGGTCAGGGTGTTGAGCAGTACCGGCACGAACCCGGCCCGGACGGCACCGAAGAACGCCGCCGGATAGACGGGCGTGTCGTCGAGGAAGAAGGCGATGCGATCCCCACGGCCCAACCCGAACCCCGTGAACGCATTGCCCCAGCGCGCGGCCTCCGCGCACAGTTCGGCGTACGTCAGGGTACCCGCGGGGCCAGTGACAGCCACCCGTCCGGCATTGGCCGGCAGGTTGTCGAACAGGATGGCGCTGCAGTTGGGATGGGCCGCCTTGTCGAAGCCGATCTCCAGGGCGCCCGGTGTTTCACCGACCGGATCGATGATCTGCGTGCTCATGCGCCCGCTCCCCCTGCGGCCTCGTAGCGGGCCATGAATTCAGGCGACAGCTTCCGCAGACGATCCATGTCCACCCGCCCGGAGCGCGTGATGTAGTCGAAGGCAAAGTCGAGCGGTGCCAGTTCCATCTTCTCCGGGAATCGGTCGTACCAGGCCGCCGAGGTATTGGCGGCATCGACGATCTTCTTCGCTATCGGCTGGCGTGCGGTCTGAAACGCACTCAGGGCTGTCTCAAGGTCATCATCAGCCTGCAATGCCCTGACCAGCGCGATCGCGTCCTCCATCGCCAGCCGGGTGCCGGAGCCGATGGAGAAATGGGCGGTGTGGGCCGCGTCCCCCAGGATGACCCGGTTCCCGCTGACCCAGTTGCGGCACCAGAGGCGCGGGAACTGCCGCCAGAGGGAGCGGTTGCAGATCAGCTTCGCGCCCTGCAGCGGCTCCGCGAAGATAGCCTCGCAGGCCACCGCGGCTTCGGTTTCGCTCATCCGATCAAAGCCATGCGCATGGAACGTCGCCGGATCACATTCGACGATGAAGGTGCTCATGGCTGGTTGATAGCGGTAATGGTGGGCGTTCAGCGTGCCCCTGTCGGTGCGGACAAAGCTCTGCGTCAGCGTATCGAAGGGTTGTGAGGTGCCGAACCAGGCGAAGCGGTTCTCGAAGTGCTCGAGCGTCGGGTCGAATCCGGCTTCATCCGATGACCGGACCAGTGAATTCAGCCCGTCCGCACCGATGATCAGATCGGCATCCAGATCGTCCACTGCACAGATGACAGTGTCA
>CAXBNO010000409.1:0-3654 GCA_963976775.1 uncultured Kordiimonadales bacterium | reverse complement strand
TGCGCCGCCGCCTCAGGGCCCCAGAGGTCGCGGGCCATGAACTGCACGGTATAGAGATGTTCACCGCGCCGGACGCCTTTCGCGCTGTCATCGGCGAAGACATGCCCACCATGCCACAGCACGATCTCCCCCGCGTGGCCACGGACATAGCGGGGGATGCGGGTGTGACCGACGGGGTTCATGTTGCGGGCCAGAACCAGATCGCCGACCTGAAACAGGGGGGCAGTGTCGATGTCCATGCTGGTCGGGCCACCGGCGGAATAGACCTTGTCCACGGCCTCGGCCTTCAGCACGCGATAGCTGCCCGGTTCCGGCATCTGGCGGACGGTCGCGGTCTCCAGTTCCTCCGAGGTCAGCAGGCCTTTCCCGACCATCTGCCGTGTCAGGGCCTCGATCCATTTCCGGTAGTAGCTGGACGAGGTATAGAGCGCGGGGTCGAGCGATTCCCGCACTGACCGCGCCTCATCGATCGACCATTGCCCCAGTGCGCCGCAGGCAAGTGTCAGGGCCAGGGCCTTCCGCTCCCAGGGTTCATGGAACAGCGGCTCGGTTTCCTCCGGTTCCGGATTGATGGCACCGTAGGCGTGCATCCCGCCCATGTCGTGCGGGCCGTTCATGCGGCTGCTCCGGTCGCAGGACGGGCCTTCTCGACACCGATCATGGAATTGCGGCTGACCAGCGGGATCAACTGTTCCATCGTCCAGCCTTCCGTCCCCTCCGGTCGTTCGGGCAGGACCAGGAAGCGCACCTCCGAGGTCGAATCCCAGACCTTCACCTCCACATCCTCCTCCAGCACCGTGCCGAACTCCGCCAGCACCCCGCGCGGGTCGATCACGGCGCGGCTGCGGTAGGGGGAGGACTTGTACCAGGCCGGTGGCAGGCCCAGCACGGGCCACGGGTAGCAGGAGCAGAGCGTGCAGACGACCAGGTGATGCAGCTTCGGGCCGTTCTCCACGACCACCATGTGCTCCCCCTGACGGCCGGTATAGTCAAGTTCCGCTATCGCGGCAGTGGCGTCGGCGCGCAGGCGTTCCAGATAGTCGGGATCGGTCCAGGCGCGGGCGACCACATGCGCGCCATTGCGTGGCCCGACCCGGTTCTCGTAGCGGTCGATGATGACATCCAGCGCCTTCGGATCGACCAGACCCTTCTCCACCAGCAGGGATTCCAGCGCCTGCACCCGCAGCGCCATCTCCGACGGTGGCTCCGTCATCTCGTCACCATGATGATCGTGCGCCATTGCAAACCCCCGTGTCCAAGGCGGAACGGGGGAAGCTTGCCACGGACGCCGCCCGGTGTCAGCCTCCGGCCTGTCCGAAGGCAGGAGCATTGAAATGAGCAGGGAAGCAGCATTGGCGGCGGCGGAAAGCTGGATCAGCGACGGCGGGTTCTTCGACGAACTGGCCCGGCGCGTGGCCGTCCGGACGGAGAGCCAGAAGCCCGAAAGCCTGCCCGAGCTGCATCGCTATCTCGACACCGAGATGCAGCCGGCGTTCGAGGCGATGGGCTTTACCTGCACCAAGTACGAGAACCCGCTCGGTTTCGGACCCGTGCTGCTCGCCACCCGGCATGAAGGCGACGCTCTGCCGACCGTCCTCGGCTATGGCCATGGCGACGTGATCCGGGGGCTGGAGGATCAGTGGAGCAAGGGGGAGGGACCCTGGATCCTCAGCCGCGACGGTGAGCGGCTCTACGGGCGCGGCACGGCGGACAACAAGGCGCAGCACACCATCAACATGGCCGCGCTGCGCCAGGTCATCGCCACGCGCGGTGCCCTGGGCTTCAACGCCAAGTACATCATCGAGACGGGGGAGGAGACCGGTTCGCGTGGCCTGCACGAGGTGATTGCCGCCAACCGTGATGACTTTGCCGCAGACGTCTTCATTGCCTCCGACGGGCCGCGGGTGAAACCTGACCGTCCGACGCTGACGCTGGGGGCGCGCGGGGCGGTGAACTTCGATCTGCTGGTGGATCTGCGCGCCGGGGGACACCATTCAGGCAACTGGGGTGGTCTGATCGCAAATCCGGCGATCATCCTCGCCCACGCACTGGCCTCGATCACCGGCCCGGAGGGTGCGATCCGCGTGCCGGAGTGGCGTCCGCCCGCGATCGACGCGGTGACGCGCGCCGCGCTGGCCGATATCGAGATCGATGCCGGTGCCGGGGGGCCGAGCATCGACCGGGACTGGGGGGAACCGGGCCTGACGTCGCCGGAGCGGGTCTATGCATGGAACAGTTTCGAGGTGCTGGCTTTCAGGACCGGCAATCCCGACCGGCCCGTCAACGCCATACCGCCGCGTGCCTGGGCGCACTGCCAGTTGCGCTTCGTCACCGGCATCGATCCCGACGACATCGTGCCGGCGCTGCAGCGGCATCTGGTCCGTGGTGGCTTCGGTCAGGTGCAGGTGCTGCCGCCGGACGAGAAGAATGCGGGTGCCTTCATCGCCACGCGCACCCGTCCCGACGACCCTTGGGTGAAACGCATCCATGCCTCCATGGAACGCACCATCGAGGCCGCACCGGCGGTGATCCCGAGCCTGGGAGGATCGATCTGCAACGAGCTGTTCACGGACCTGCTCGGCCTGCCCGCGATCTGGATTCCCCATTCCTATGCCGCCTGTTCCCAGCACGCGCCCGACGAGCATGTGCTGATGCCCTGCATGGCCAGTGCGGCCAGGATCATGACCGGTCTCTACTGGGATCTCGGCGCGCCACAGGACGGCGCTGCGCACTGACATGCAGCGCTATCGACTGACCCTGGAATTCGACGGCAGCGCCTTTGTCGGCTGGCAGTACCAGACCAATGGCCTGACCGTGCAGGAAGTGGTGGAGACGGCCATCGGCCGGTTCTGCGCCAAGGTTCCGCGCATCATGTCCGCCGGACGCACGGATTCCGGCGTCCACGCGCTGGGCATGGTGGCGCATGCCGACATTGACCGGGAGATGTCGGTGGACCGGTTGTTCGAGGCGCTGAACTTCCACATGCGGCCCCACCCGGTCGTCGTGCGGGAGATAGCGCCGGTGCCGCCGGAGTTCGACGCCCGACGCAGTTGCATCCGGCGCCACTACCTCTATCGCATCCTCAACCGTCATGCGCCGCCAGCGCTGGATCAGGGGCGGGTCTGGCACGTGGTGAAGCCGCTGGATCTCGACCTGATGCGTGAAGGTGCGGCGCGGCTGGTGGGGCACCGGGATTTCGAGAGCTTCCGCTCCGCCCACTGCCAGTCGAAGACGTCCGAGAAGACACTGGAACGGCTGGAGATCACACGGGAGGGGGAGGAAGTGCACGTGCATGCCTCCGCCCGGTCGTTCCTGCACAATCAGGTACGCATCCTGACTGGCACGCTGGTCGATGTCGGCAAGCGGCGCTGGTCACCGGATGACGTGACCCGCGCGCTGGAGGCGCGTGACCGTCAGGCGGCGGGACCGACCGCCCCGGCCTGCGGGCTCTACTTCCTGCGTGCGGACTACCCGCCGGACACTTCCGGCAGCGCCACATAGGGTGCGACGAGCCGGAGCACCATCAGCGACCAGGCGATGCTGATCACGAAATCGAGGAAGGCGACACCCATTGCCGCGAACCGGTCGATGCCGAGCACGTCGTGCGCCAGCAGGAAGCGATAGGCGAGGACCATCAGGACCGTCAGGATCATG
>CAXBNO010000408.1:0-3660 GCA_963976775.1 uncultured Kordiimonadales bacterium | reverse complement strand
CCGTTTTCACCGGCGTCTCCCTGCGGCACCTGCTTGAAACCGTCGGTGTCCGGGATGGCGCCACGACGATCTCGGCCGTGGCCCTCAACGACTACAAGGTCGAGATTCCCGCCTCGGACGCATTCGAACATGGTGTGATCATTGCCTCGCGCATGAACGGCGAGACCATGTCCGTGCGTGAGAAGGGACCATTGTGGGTGATCTACCCGATTTCCGACAAACCCGAGATCGACAACCAGAAGACCTACAGCAAGATGATCTGGCAGCTGAAGCGCCTGGACGTCAGATGATGTCCTGGCGGCGAAGGGTCTGGCGCATCCTGGCGACCGTCACCGGGCTCCTGTTCGTCGCCCTCATCGTCGTGGTGGGGCTGCAGATCCGCAAGGAACAGCAGCTTCAGCTCACGGCCTACCGGACGGGCACATGGGTACTTGTTGCCGCCGAGATCGAGTTGCTCCGGTTCCAGGATGCCCTGCACCGGGCTGTCGCCACCCCCCGCGAGGTCTCCGACGACGATCTCCTGCTGCGTTTCGACCTGTTCTGGAGCCGGGTCCCGATCATCCTGGAAAGCGACGAGGCGGCCGGCATCCGGCAAATTCCGAACCTGGTCGAGACATTCCGTGCCATCAGCGCCGCCCTTCCGGACTGGGAACGCCGGCTGATCGAGCGCCGGAGCGATGATTCCGCGACCCTGCTGGGGATCGCGTCCGAACTGGGACCCCATCGCGACCGGATCCATGACGCTGTGGTAAAGACACTGGTCAATGACCAGAGTGTCTTTCATCGTGAGTCCCTCGCCGACCGGCTGAACCAGCTGGCACTGCTATTCTCCTTGCTGTTCGTGGTTGGCACCGTTCTCGTCGTGATGCTGATGCGCCAGTTGAGGCAGTCGGAACGTCTGGCCAACCAGGCCATGGCGGCGGAGCAGGCGGCCGAGACGGCGCGCACCCAGCTCTCGGACATCATTGAATCAGTCGATTCCGGAATCACCTATGTCGACCGGGCGGGGCGCATCCGTTTCGTGAACCGCGGGTACACGCGCCTGTTTCCGGGACTCGCCCATCTGGCGCGCGAAGGCACCCTGTTCAGCCATATCCTGGAAATGAAGCAGCGGCTGGGTGTCCTGACCCGGCGCCAGGACAAGGCACCGGCTCCCGTCGATGCGAGTACCGTCGGCAGCCGGGAGTTCGAGGAGGTTCTGCCCGATGGCCGGACACTGCTGGTGCAGGAACGGCAGACGGCAGATGGCGGCGTCGTCACGGTGCGAACCGATGTGACACAGTTGCACAATCAACGGCGCGAGCTGGCCATGCGGCTGGAGGCGATCGAGGCCTCCTCGGACGGCCTGCTGATCACCAATGCCAGGGGACGCATCACCTACATCAGTACCTCGTTCACGCGAATCCTGCAGATCGCGGAACCCGCACAGATCGTTGGCAAGTCGTGGCGCGAACTCGCGTCCCGGGAACAGCAGGACGAACTGATGAACAGTTGCGCGCCGGCTCTCTTCTCGACTGGTGAATGGCGCGGCGAGACCGTGGCGATCACCGCGGACGGCACACCCATCCCTCTGGAGGCATACTGCAAGCTGCTCAATTCGGGCGACATGGTCGTCGCTATGCGTGACCTGACGGAACAGCGCCAGCAGGAAATGGAGCGGATAGCCATTACCGAGCAGTTGTTCCGGGCCCAGAAGCTTGATGCACTGGGACGCATGGCAGGCGGTGTGGCGCACGACTTCAACAACGTGCTCGGCGCCATCATGGGCTACGGTGCCCTGCTCGCCGAGGACCTGCCCGTGGATTCCGAGCAGCGCGATTTCGCGCGGCGCATCCTCTCTGCCGGTGAGCATGGCCGGGATCTGGTCCAGCAGATCCTGGCATTCTCACGGACCGACACATCCGAGATGACGCCGATTCCCCTGCGGACGATAATCGACGATACGCTGGACATGGTCCGCTCCAGCATTCCCGTGACCACCCGGCTGACAGTGAACCTGGAACAGATGACCGGCCGGGTCTTCGGCAACGCAACGCATCTCTCGCAGATCATCATCAACCTGTGTCTCAATGCCCGCGATGCACTCGGTGGCCGACAGGGTCAGATCAGCATCTCCAGCACGAGACAGCAGGGTCTCGGGCGCATCGGTTGGGATGGTGCCTCGACGGAAATGCGATCCGATGCCATTCGCCTGCGCGAAGGTCCCGAGGGCGGTCGCATCCGTCTCTGGCTCGGACGCCTGCTGCCGGAACGACACTATGTGTGCCTGCAGATCGACGACAACGGACTGGGGATGTCGCGCGATGTGACCGAGCGCATGCTCGATCCCTTCTTCACCACGAAACCCCGGGGCAAGGGCACGGGTCTGGGCCTGGCAACCGTTCATCGCATCATACTGGACCACCAGGGCGGCATGGCCGTTGATACCACGCTTGGTGTCGGCACCAGTATCCGGATCTATCTTCCGGAGTACGCGGCCACCGACAACCCCGAACCTGCACCCCTGATCGCTCACAAGCCTCTGGAAGGGAAAGGCAGTCTGCTGGTCGTCGACGATGAGGAAGCCGTCGGCACCCAGCTTGGTCTGAGACTGGAGCGGCTGGGCTACGAGGTGATCGTGCTCGACGCCCCCGCCGACGCGGTCGATGCGGTGCGGGAAGCGCCGGCGCTCTTCGATGCCGTGATCACCGACCTCTCGATGCCGCAGATGAGTGGTCTCGAACTCGCAACGCGCCTCAGACAGCTCGTGCCCGACCTGCCGATCTATCTGTGCTCCGGAAACACCGGGGATCTGACAGCGGATGACCGTGAACTGATCGCCCCGGAGCGCATCTTCGAGAAACCGGTCGACTTTTCCCGGCTTGCGGCAGCGCTGGCGAACGATCTGAGTCATTCGGATCGTGTCGGCTGAAGCAGGAATCACGATGCCGCCGCGTCATGTGTTGCATTGCCGGGTCAGGCGACAGCCATCCGTTCCCGGCAGGGAGCCTGGCAGCCCCTCAGGCGCGACGCGAACGGCATGCGACCTTCACCCGCAACCAACCGTGCCGGAAACAGGTCCTACGACTGGCGGTGCGTCACCTCCGTGACCGCGACCTTGGGCTTGAAGGGCCAGTAGATTTCCGCGTTCCTGGTAAAGCCGGAGGGACGGAAGATCAGGATCAGCAGCAGGATGATACCCAGGCCAACCTCCGCCGAACTGGCCGGCAGGCTGATACTGGTCTCGCCGAGGCTGAAGCCCTTCTCCGCCTTGCGCAGCAGTTCGATCACGAAGGAGAGGACGATGGTGCCGACCACGGCGCCGGAAAGGCTCTGCATGCCGCCAACCACCAGCATCGACAGCGTGATGAAGGTCATGGGCAGGTAGAAGGTGTCCACCGTCAGCAGTCCCAGGAAATGACCATAGAGGCCACCGGCCATGCCGACGAAGAAGGCACTGATGGTGAAGGAAATCACCCGTTCCCCGGTCACATTCACGCCTGCGGCCTTGGCCGCGACCTCATCCTCCCGGCTCGCCCGGAGTGCCAGGCCGAACCTGGAGCGGGAATAGACGAAGGCACCGATCATGGCGACGATGCAGAACCAGAACGCCACCCAGGGCGTGGTGGTGACCGGAATGCCGACCAGCGAACTCTGACCCGCCGTCCAGGTGCTCCATTG
>CAXBNO010000407.1:0-3660 GCA_963976775.1 uncultured Kordiimonadales bacterium | reverse complement strand
TATCGGACGCGAGGAACGTGTCGCCTGTCTGATCCTGGACCAGATCGAGTATCCGGAGATCTTTCTGGGTGCGATGAAGGGTGGCGTCATTCCCGTGGCGCTGAACACGCTGCTCTCGACGTCTGTCTATGACGTCATCCTGCGGGACAGCCGGGCCGCGTGCCTGATGGTCTCCGCCGAACTCCTCGAGGTCGTGAAACCTGCGATCAACGGCAATCCGTGGCTGCGAAAGGTGATCGTCATCGGTGGTGACGCGCCGGAAGGCACGATCGGCTATGACGCCTTCATGGAGGGGGCGCCGGAGATGAGCGCCATTGACGTTTCGGCGGACGAGGGGGCCTTCTGGCTCTATTCCTCGGGTTCCACGGGCCAGCCCAAGGGCGTGCGTCATGTCCATGGCAGCCTGCGCGCAACCGCGGAAACCTACGGCCAGCAGGTGCTGGGTATTCGTGAAGATGATGTCGTCTTTTCGGTCGCCAAGATTTTCTTCGCCTACGGCCTCGGCAACGCGGTCACATTCCCGCTTTCCGTGGGCGCGACGACGGTCCTGTTCAATGGGCGTGCCACGCCGGAGACCACGCTGGAGATCATCGCGAAGGAGCAGCCGACGATCTTCTGCGGTGTTCCGACACTCTACGCGGCGACCGTTGCCGAACTCGAGAAGTCGGAGCGGCCCGACTCCCGTCTGCGGATCTGCATCTCCGCTGGCGAGGCCCTGCCGGAACAGACAGGCCTCGCCTGGCGCCGGATCTGGGGTGTCGACATTCTGGATGGCGTCGGCTCGACGGAGATGCTGCACATCTTCCTGAGCAACCGGCCCGACGACATCATCTATGGCACGTCCGGTGTGGCGGTGCCGGGCTACGAGGTGCGCTGCGTTGACGAGAGCGGGGCGGAGGTCGGTCCCGGCGGCATCGGTGAGATGCTGGTGCGCGGCGCATCTGCCGCCGAAGGATACTGGAACCAGCGTGACAAGAGCCGCGCCACCTTCGAGGGGGAATGGACCCGGACCGGCGACAAGTACGAGATCACGGAGGCGGGGCGCTATGTCTACTGCGGTCGCACCGACGACATGTTCAAGGTGTCGGGTATCTGGGTTTCCCCGTTCGAGATCGAGCAGGCACTGAGCGCGCATCCGGCAGTGCTGGAATCGGCGGTCGTGGCACATCGGGACGAGGAGGGGCTGGAGAAACCGAAGGCCTTCATCGTCCTGAAGGACGGGCAGGACGCGGCTGAGGTGACCGAGGCGCTGAAGGATTTCGTCAAGGAACGCATCGGCAAGTGGAAGTATCCGCGCTGGATCGAGGTCGTGGCCGAACTGCCGAAGACCGCAACCGGCAAGATCCAGCGTTTCAAGCTGCGGCAGGCCGCCTGAGCCGCCGTGGTGCAACTGCCGTCAGCCGACTGGCGACCGCCCTATGCGTTTCTGCCCGGCCAGACACAGGAACACGAGGGGCAGGCACTGGCAGCCATCCGCGCGACGGTCGCCGGGGTTCCGGCTGATCGCCTGGTGACAACGGCAGCCTGGACCTTCGGGCTCGATTTCCTGCGCGACGGATATTTCTGGGAGGCGCATGAGGTGCTGGAGGCGGTCTGGCTGGCGCTGCCGCCGAACTCGGCTGAACGGATGCTCTGCCAGGGGCTTATCCAGCTTGCCAATGCGGGGCTGAAACAGGTGATGCAGCGCGACACGGCGGCGGCGCGTCTGCGGCAGATCGCACGGGACAGGATCGCGGAAGGTGTCGCGCGGGGCGGTTTGCAGCCCCTTGGTCTCGCTCCGCCGGACATCGAGGGTTTCTGGCAGGCAGTGGAGCAGGTGAAATAAGCAATATAATGCAATTTCCTGACCCATGATCTGTATAAAAATTCGTAACTAATTGAAATATCTGTAATACTGGAATTTGCAATATTATGCATATTAGGCTTTACGCAAGAGGCTGATTGCACTATGGTGCAGGCAGCGGAACACGAGAGGAGACTTCGTCATGACCAAGGTCATAGACTTTCAGACCGACCCGTCGAAGTATCGTCACTGGCGTCTGGAATATGATGGCCCCGTCGCCAATCTGATCATGGATGTGGACGAGGCAGCCGGGCTGTTCGAAGGCTATGAGCTGAAGCTGAACTCCTACGACCTGGGTGTCGACATCGAACTGGCGGACATTGTCCAGCGCATGCGGTTCGAACATCCCGAGGTCAAGGTCGTGGTCATGCAGTCGGGCAAGGACAAGGTCTTCTGCGCCGGTGCCAACATCCGCATGCTTGGCGGTGCGGCGCACAGCCACAAGGTCAATTTCTGCAAGTTCACCAACGAGACCCGCAACACCTACGAGGCGGCGGAGGCTGACAGCGGCCAGAAGTACATCGCAGCGGTCAAGGGTGCCTGCGCCGGCGGCGGCTACGAGCTCGCCATTGCCTGCAACCACATCATGCTGACAGACGATTCGACGACGTCGGTCGCACTGCCGGAGGTGCCGCTGCTGGCGGTGCTGCCCGGCACCGGTGGCCTGACCCGCGTGACCGACAAGCGCAAGGTGCGCCGCGATCTCGCCGACATCTTCTGCTCCATCGAGGAAGGGGTGAAGGGCCGCAAGGCGAAGGACTGGCGTCTGGTGGACGAGGTGATCCCGAATTCGAAGTTCGATGAGACCGTGAAACAGCGCGCGCTGGAGTTCGCGGAGGCTTCGCCGAAGGCCGACGTCGCCGAAGGCGTGAAGCTCGGTCCCCTGGATCGCACGTTCGGCGACGATGGCTCTGTGACCTATTCATCGGTCGAGGTCGCGGTCGACAGGGCGAGCCGCAAGGCAACGATCACGCTTCATGGCCCCGACGCCGACGCACCCGCCGACATGGTCGCGTTCCAGGCGCAGGGTGATCAGGCCTACATGCTGCGCATGGCGCGGGAGCTGGATGACGCGATCCTGCACTTGCGGCTGAACGAGATGGAACTGGGCCTGATGGTCTTCCGCACCCAGGGCGACCCGGCGCTGCTGGCGGCGCATGAAGCGGTGCTGATGAATGATGCCGGTCACTGGCTGGCCAACGAGGTGCTGCGCTACTGGAAGCGCATCCTGAAGCGTATCGACGTGACTTCCCGCTCCCTGGTGGCGCTGGTGGAGAACGGTTCCTGCTTCACCGGTATCCTGGCCGAGATCCTGTTTGCGGTCGACCGGTCCTACATGATGGAAGGCGAGTTCGAGGGCGATAACCGCCCCGTTGCCACCGTGACCCTGACGGATGCCAACTTCGGGCCGCTCCCGATGGGCAACGGTCTGACCCGGTTGCAGACCCGGTTCCTCGGCGAACCGGAATCGGTGACGAGGGCGGAGGCCGAGAGGGGTACGCCGCTGGAGGCTGAGGAGGCTTCCGAGCTTGGTCTCGTCACCATGATCCTGGATGACATCGACTGGGAGGATGAGGTCCGGATCTTCCTGGAGGAACGCGCCAGCTTCTCCCCCGATGCGATGACGGGCATGGAGGCCAACCTGCGCTTCGCTGGCCCGGAGACCATGGAGACCCGTATCTTCGGTCGTCTGACGGCCTGGCAGAACTGGATCTTCCAGCGCCCGAATGCGGTCGGTGCGGAAGGTGCGTTGCAGAGCTACGGCACCGGCATTCGCGGCAAGTACAACATGGAGCGTGTCTGAGCGCTTGAACCCT
>CAXBNO010000406.1:0-3664 GCA_963976775.1 uncultured Kordiimonadales bacterium | reverse complement strand
AGACCAGCGATCTGGAGCGGGAGCAGCAGCAGGAACGCGCCGCCACCCTGAAACGCCGTCTGGCCGAGGTCGGGCTGCCGGTCATGCGCTCCAATACCCACATCGTGCCGGTGCTGGTCGGCGATCCGGCCCTGTGCAAGCAGGCGACCGACATGCTGCTGGACGTGCATGGCATCTACATCCAGCCGATCAACTATCCCACGGTGCCCCGCGGCACCGAACGGCTGCGCATCACCCCCGGTCCGCGCCACAGCGACGACCTGATGGATGAACTGGTGGCGGCCCTGCTGGCGGTATGGGAAACCCTCGACCTGCCCCTGAACGACGCGGCGGCAGCGGCGGAATAGGCCGGAAATCAGGGGCCTTGCAAGGATTCCCGTTCAGGTTTCGTTGACAGCGCGTGTGCCGTGGGGCGAGGTGTTGTCGGCAAGGCTCGCGACACCGAAATGCGTGATCGGATCCTGGCCCGCCCGGCAACAACGATTGTGGCACTCACAGTTCATGGTGCCCCAACCCGGTCGTGCGTGGGTCATGCCCGTCAGGGCAGGGTTCTGATGCGCCCCTGTCCGCGCTGGTACAAGTCCGCGGGATCATCCGCGGTCGGAGTTTGAACATGGCCAAGCAGAAGCACTTCAACTGGACCTTCTGGATCATCGCCGGAATGATGTGGCTGGCGCTGCAGCTATGGCTCGGTCATCGCAATGTCCTGCCCCTGGAATACAGCGAATTCCTTTCGTACCTGGAACAGGGTCAGGTCGCTGAGGTAACCGTCACCGAAACCAGGATCGATGGCCGCTTCAAGACCCAGGTTGAGGGCAAGGACTACTTCACCACCCATCGCATCGATCCGGACTTCACCGCCGTGCTGGAGCAGTACGATGTCAGGTTCGCCGGTGACTCTGATCAGAACTGGCTGACGAACCTGATTTCCTGGTTCCTGCCTGTCCTGCTGTTCTTCGGGATATGGATGCTGCTGATGCGCCGCATGTCAGGCTCCCAGGGGTTCGGCAGCATGGTGAACGTGGGCAAGTCCAAGGCGAAGGTCTACCTGGAAACAAAAACCGGCGTCACGTTCGATGATGTCGCCGGCGTGGACGAAGCCAAGGCCGAGTTGCAGGAAATCGTCTCGTTTCTTCGCGACAAGGACAAGTATGGCCGCCTGGGCGCGCACATCCCGAAAGGCATTCTGCTGCTCGGTCCGCCGGGAACCGGCAAGACGCTGCTGGCACGGGCAGTGGCGGGCGAGGCAGGGGTGCCGTTCTTCTCGATTTCCGGATCGGAGGTCGTCGAGATGTTTGTCGGCGTCGGGGCCGCACGGGTGCGCGACCTCTTCGAGCAGGCAAGGAAGGCCGCCCCCTGCATCATCTTCATTGACGAACTGGACGCCCTTGGTCGCGCCCGCTCGGCCATGTCGGGATATGGCAGTGGGGATGAGAAGGAGCAGACGCTGAACCAGCTCCTGTCGGAACTCGATGGCTTCGATCCACGGGTCGGCATCGTGCTTCTGGCCGCGACCAATCGGCCCGAAATTCTCGACGCAGCCCTGTTGCGCGCGGGCAGGTTCGACCGTCAGGTCGTGGTCGACCGCCCCGAACGCAAGGGGCGGGTGGCCATCCTGAAGATTCACACCAGGAAGATCACGCTTTCGGATGATGTCGACCTGGACCAGGTCGCCGCCATCACGACGGGCTTCACCGGGGCCGATCTTGCCAACCTGGTGAACGAAGCCGCCATCGTGGCGACCCGCCGGGATGGGGAAAAGGTGACCATGGCGGACCTGACGGCTGCGGTGGAACGCATCGTTGCCGGTGTCGAGCGCAAGTCGCGGGTACTGGGGAAAGCGGAACGGACCCGCGTCGCGCATCACGAGATGGGCCACGCACTGGTGGCCGCGAATGTTGTCCATGCCGACCCGGTGCACAAGGTATCCATCATACCCCGGTCAATCGGCGCACTTGGCTATACGATGCAGCGCCCGACCGAAGACCGGTTCCTGATCACCTTCTCCGAACTGAAGGACCGCATGGCAGTGCTGATGGGCGGTCGCGCTGCCGAAGACCTGGTTTTCGAGGAATTCTCGACAGGCGCATCGGATGACCTGGCCAAGGCGACGGACATCGCGCGGGAATGCGTCACGCGCTTCGGCATGGTGCAGAAAACCGGACAGGCCGTTCTGGAAAAGAAGTCCGCGCAGTTCCTGGATCAGCATTCATTCGGCCTTGCTGCCAAGGACTACTCCGAGGAGACGGCGCGCGAGATCGACATGGCGGTCCGCCAGTTGATTGATGATGCATATGAGCGGGCCAAGGCGATCCTCCTGGTCCATGTCAATGACCTTGAGGCGGGAGCGGAGTTGCTGCTGGAAAAGGAATCCGTGACACCAGAGGATTTTCCTCCGATATCGCGCAAGGCGAACGTCGATCACGACAAAGCCGGATCACCCAGGATCGCCCGCTGAAGCCCGCCCTCCGAAGGACGAAATGCAGATGACGGATCCCGTTGCCGGACTATGCGTCAGCACCTGCCAGGCCGTCTGCTTTCCCATCGATCGGATCAAAAAGGGTGACGCGGGCCGGTGATGCCCTCAAACCGTGGAACTGCTCTGTTCCTGGCGGGGCTTCCGTTGCAGCACGCGCCCCGTCGCGGTGGCGGTTACCACGATCTCGCCTTCAGCGTCGAACAGGCGGCCCGAAAGGAACGCGACCGACTTGCCCAGCTTCTCGACCTGACCCTCGGCGAAGAGTTCGCCGGGCTTGCCGCCGTTGAGGAAACTGACCTTCAGTTCCAGGGTCGGGATGATGATGCCGAAATTGCCCCTGATGATGCAGGCAACGGCCATGGCCTCATCGACCATGGCTGTCAGGATGCCGCCCTGGACAACCCCGATGCCATTCATGAATTCCGGCCGGGCCATGTAGCGCACCCGTGCCCAGCCCCTGTCCGGATCGCAGTCCATCAGATACTGCCCCAGCAGTTCGCTGGCCGGGGCCAGCGGGCGGCTGCGCAGGATGCGGAGCGCGCGCTCGCGCCTTGTCTCTTCAATGCTTTCAGACATCGCGGGACCGTCCGTTCGTTCAGATGCGTTTGTGGATGTGATAGCGACCGGGGCGAACGCCTTCCGGCAGTTCAAGCGGCGCGAAAGCCGGATCGGGCAGCGGCTGATCGCTGACCAGGATCGTGCCGGCTTGCGACAGGGGCACCAGCAGCGGCGCGATCATCGTGGCCATGGCGACGCTGGCCGCCTTGTCCCCGGTTCCGGTGTCAGCATGGATCAGCGCCACCGAACTGCCGACCATCCGGGCCGCCTGCGGCAACGTCTCGAGAAAGTCGCCAAGCAGCAGGTCCTCATCGGCAGGAATGCAGTCCGGATGGGCATTCACCTGACGCTCGAACACCAGAATGCGGCGGTCCGGCAACAGGCTGCGCAGATGGTCGAACGTGCGTCCGTTGCCCAGGCCAAGCTCCAGCACATCGCCGGAAAGACCGGCGATGGCAGATGCGGCCCAGTCGAGACACGCGCGCTGCGCGGACAGGCGTTCAATGACGGAATCGAGGCGACTCACTGTACCTAGTCGGCGCCCTGCAGCTTGTTCAGGTCGTTGCGGGCCTGCTGCAGGTCCTGGGTCGTCCGGTCGAGGCGGAAGGCGATCTCGCGCATGATCTC
>CAXBNO010000405.1:0-3689 GCA_963976775.1 uncultured Kordiimonadales bacterium | reverse complement strand
GGGGGCGGGGCGGGCGCTGGGGCGGCTGGGGCTGGCGCATGAGCTGGTCTGCGTCAACCACTGGGCGGTGGCGATCGAGACCCATGCGGCGAACCACCCGGCGGCGCGGCATCATTGTGTCGACATCGGCACGGCGCGACCGGAGGTGATCGTGCCGGAGGGCTATCTGGACCTGCTGATGGCATCACCGACCTGCACCTATCACAGCCGGGCGCGGGGCGGGAAGCCGACCAGCGACCAGCAGCGCATGGACCCGTGGCACGTGGTGACCTGGTGCACGTCGCTGCGGGTGGACCGGATCATGATCGAGAACGTGCCGGAGTTCATGCAGTGGGGGCCGGTGGACCCGGAAACGGGCCGTCCGGCCCCGAGCAGGCGCGGCGAGTTCTTCGGGGCGTGGCTGAGTGCGTTGCGGGCCATCGGCTACACTGTCGAGTGCCGGGTGCTGAACTGTGCCGACCATGGCGACCCGACGACGCGGGAGCGGTTCTTTCTGCTGGGCCGTCGCGACGGTGGACCGATCACCTGGCCACGGCAGAGCCATGCCCGGCCCGACGGGGCGGCGGCCATGGGCAAGCCGGGATGGCGACCCGCGCGGGAGATCATCGACTGGTCGCTGGCGTCCGAGTCCATCTTCACCAGGGCGCGGCCCCTGAAGCCGAAGACGCTGGCCCGCATCGGGGCGGGACTGTCGCGGTTCGGGGCGGCGGCGGAACCGTTTCTGGTGGTGCTGCGCAATCATGCGGACGCGCGCGACCTGGACCTGCCCCTGCCCGCGATCACGGCGGGAGGCGGGCAGTTGGGGCTGGTGGAGCCGGTGCAGCCGATCATCGTGGCGCAGCAGTCCGGCGGGCTGGCGAGGCCCGTCAGCCGCCCCATGGCGACGATTCCGGCGCTGGGGGCGCATGCCCTGGTGGAGCCGCTGGTCATGGCCTACTACGGCGCCAATGCCAGCGCGAAACCGGTGTCGCAGACGCTGGACACCGTGACGACGCGCGACCGCTTCGGGCTGGTGGAGCCGGTCGCGGGGCCACCGGTGGATATCCGCTATCGGATGCTGCAGCCGCACGAACTGGCCGGGGCGATGTCGTTTCCCGGCGACTACCGGTTCAGCGGCACGAAAACCGACATCAAGCGCCAGATCGGCAATGCCGTGCCGGTACGGACGGCCGACGCGCTGGTCACCGCATCCTTCGGGGTGGCGGCATGAGCGGCGGGAGGCAAGCATGGCTGATGCGCTGAATGCGGTCGGGCGGGCGGCGGTGGGGTTCGCGCGGCACGGGATTCCGGTGTTTCCGTGTCATCCCGGCTGGGGTGGCCAGAAGGGCAAGCAGCCGCTGATCGAGGATGGATTCAAGGTGGCCAGTGCCCGGGTCGACCAGGTGACGCAATGGTGGTTCCGGTGGACCGATGCGCTGATCGGGGTGGTGCCGGGGACCGCCAGGGCGGTGGTGGTGGATCTGGACCCCGCCCCCGGCGAGAAGCCGCTGGATGTGCTGCGGCGGCTGTCGGAGGTCGCGGGGGAGACGATCCCGGCGGACGGGGCGGCGGTGGTGACCCAGTCCGGCGGGGTGCATCTGTGGTTCGCCCGTCCGGAGGTGCCCGAAGGGACCGTGATCGGCAACCGGAAGCCCTGTCGCGGCGTCGATTTCAGAGCGGACAATGGCTACGTGATCGCGCCGCCGTCGCGGATGGCGTCGGGGCGGAAGTACACATGGGCGGTGCCGTGGCAGCCGGGACAGCCCCTGCCCGCCCTGCCCGAGGGGTTGCGGGGGCTGTTCCTGCGGGAGGATGAACCGGCGGCGCCTGCCCCGGTGCCAGGCCCGACGGGGCCGGTTCCCGCGCGGATCAGGACGGCGGCGGCGGGCGACAGCCGGTTGCGGCGGTACGTCGAGGCGGCGCTGGACGGGGCGCATGGGGACGTGGCGCGCGCGGGCAAGGGGCAGCGCAATGATGCCCTGAACCGGGCGGCATATTCACTGGGGCAGCTGGTCGGTGCCGGGGCGATCGGCGAGAGCGAGGTGCGCCAGGTGCTGGGCCGGGCGGCGGAGATCAGCGGGCTGGCCGCCGATGACGGGGTCAAGGCCGTGGAAGCCACCATCGGGTCGGGCCTGCGGGGCGGGATGGCCGCCCGCGGGCGGGCGGCGGCGAAGGTGGCGGAGATCGTGCGGGAGGGGCCCGTCAGGGTCGGCGGCGACGGATCCGTCGCGCCCCGTGATGCCCCTGCAGCACCACCGGGGGACGCGGAGCGGGCGGGAATCCGTGAGGCGGGGAAGCTGTGGCGGGCCGGGTGGCCTGTCCGGTCCACCCCGGCGGCGGCGGCGCTGGGGCGGTTCGGGATCGATCCGGATGCGGTGGATGCGCGGTTCCTGGGGTCGGAGAACGGGGCGCAAGGGAGGCAGGGCGACCTGATGTTTCCCGTTCGGGATGGCCGTGCCGGCGGCATCGGGGTGGTGACCCTGAAGACGGACGGCAGCGGCGTGATTCGCCGTGTCGGGGTGCCCGACGGCGGCACGGTTCGGATCCGCGCGGCGGAGCGGGAACTGATGCTGGCCGGGGACGTGGTGCAGGCGCTGGCGGTGGCCGGTGGGATGAACCGGGCCTGCTGGGCGCTGCCGGGATGCGGTGACGCGGCATCGGTACGGTTACCCGATGTGGTGCGGCGGCTGATCATCGTGCATGGCGGGGAGATCGATGCGGCGGAACTGGCGCGCATCGCAGCGGCACATGCCGGGTTCGGGCGGCAGGTAGGTGAGATGGTCATTCCCGGTCTGCCGGACATGGCCGACCGGATGCGGCGGAGGGGCCTGTGACAACGGATACGGATGCGATCAGGTCGGCGGCGGCAGCGGCGGGTGTGGTGCCGTTCCCCGGCGCGCGGCGTGACGATGATGCAGACGACACCGGCACGGGGATACCCCGGGCGCGGCCCGGCGGCCCCAGTGACCTGGAGCTGGCGGAAAAGGAGATGAACGATGTCGGCAATGCGGACAGGCTGATCGCGCGGGCCGCCGGGGACTTCATGAACGTCCCGGAACTGGGCTGGCACCGCTGGGACGGGCGGCGCTGGACCACCAGGGGGGCGGTGGCGGCGCTGCGCCAGGTGGCGCACTTCACGGCGCGGATGGTGCTGGTGGAGGCGCAGGCGGCGCGGGAAGCGTCCGAATCCGAGGCGACGCCGCATGTGGACCGGTCACGGTTGCGGGATCTGGCCAGTGCGCTGGGGGGCTGGTCCGGTGAATGCGGGGAGTCCAAGCGGATCACGGCGATGATCCGGGAGGCGGAGCCCTATCTGAACGTGCCGGCGGCGGCGCTGGACAGCGACCCGATGGTGCTGAACCTGGAGAACGGGACGCTGGAGCTGTCCGGGGCCTGTGACGTGCTGCGGCCGCATGAGCGGGGCGATCTGATCACGCATCTGTGCCCGGCGGCGGATGCCCCGGTATTCAAGGCATTCCTGCACAGGGTACAGCCGTTGGCCCCGGTACGCGGGTTCCTGCAGCGGTGGACCGGATACTGCCAGACCGGGCGCACCGACGAACAGAAGATGGTGTTCGATTTCGGTGGCGGGGCGAACGGCAAATCGACCTTCAACAATCTGATCGGGCGGATGATGGGGGGCTATACCAAGGCGCTGCCGTTCGGGAGCCTGATCAAGGATGACCGGCGCAGCGGGTCGGAGGCGACCC
>CAXBNO010000404.1:0-3692 GCA_963976775.1 uncultured Kordiimonadales bacterium | reverse complement strand
CAGATAGGCCTCCGAGATCACGGCGGGATCGGTGACGATGACGCCGCCGGTGGGGAAGTCGGGGCCGGGCATGCGGTTCATCAGGCTGCGGTGCCAGCGCGTCACCCGCTTCTCCCGGTCCTCCGGACTCTCGTCAGCCGGAATGTCGGCGCGGCGCTCCAGCATCCACAGCAGGGCCTCGCAGATCTCCGTGGCGTTGTGCGGCGGAATGTTGGTGGCCATGCCCACCGCAATGCCTGACGAACCGTTGGCCAGCAGGTTGGGGAAGGCTGCCGGCAGCACCAGCGGCTCGTTCTCCTCCCCGTCATAGGTGGTCTGGAAGTCGACCGCATCCTCGTCGATGCCTTCCAGCAGGCGCTCGGCAATGCGGGTCAGCCGCGCCTCCGTATAGCGCATGGCGGCGGCGTTATCGCCGTCCACATTGCCGAAGTTGCCCTGGCCCTCCACCAGCGGATAGCGGACGGCGAAATCCTGCGCCAGCCGCACCAGCGCGTCATAGATCGCCTGGTCGCCGTGGGGGTGAAACTTGCCCATCACGTCGCCGACGATGCGGGCGCATTTCTTGAAACCCGCATCCGGGTCGAGGCGCAGCAGACGCATGGCATAGAGCAGCCGCCGGTGCACCGGTTTCAGTCCATCACGGACGTCCGGCAGGGACCGCGAAACAATGGTCGACAGCGCATAGGCCAGATAGCGTTCGCTCAACGCATCGCTGAGCGGGATCGGGGTGACGTTTTCCTTGTCGGGCGGGGAAAGTTCACTCATGGCGCGGGCGTATCCTGCTTGCTTGGGTCGTCTTCCGGCGTCGCACCGGCCCGCTCCCTCACCCGGCCACCCACTGGAGTATCCTGAAGCGGTGGCCGGGTGGGGGAGCGGGCCGGGGCGGCCTCATCAAATGGTATCCGGCGGGTCCGGCAATCTGTCGCTCAACACACCAGATGTAGTGTTCCGACGCAAGAGCAACTCAACAAATCGCCCGCGCGCGGCGGGCAATCCCCCGTCCTCGCGCGGAAAAACCTGACGCTCCAGGAAGTGTCCGGTCAGTTTCGCGGCGTCGGCCCAGTCGGTCGCGGGGTGATTCGCCACCGGACGCCCGCGCCCGCCCACGAGGAAGCGCGGCAGCGGCAGCAGTTTCTCCGCATAGGGCTGGCCCGTGACCAGCGAAACGGCCCGCGCGGACTTCGGTGAGACATAGCCCAGATCAGCGGTGGCTCCCGACCCGGCGCAGCGCGACAGATCCAGTCCGAACCCCATCTCCGACAGCAGCCCGACCTCCCAGCCGAAGTAGGCCTCGACCCAGTCGTCCGTCCCCGCCGCGATGGCATCGAACAGGATCGTGGTGGCGCGGAACAGCACCGGGTGGGCTTCGCGCTCCGGCAGGCCACCCTCCAGCAGCGTGGCGGCACTGGCCAGCGCGGCGAGGCGTACCGGATCGTCCAGGACCAGGTTGGTGCGGCTGATCGCGGGTTCGACACGCATGGTGCCCAGATGGTCGGCCAGCCTGGCCCGCCAGGTGGCATGGACGGTATTCCCCAGCATGATGACACCGCGCAGGCGTTTCGATCCGGCACCACGCACCAGACCGGCGTGACGGCCCTGGGATTCGGTCAGCAGGCTGACGATCGCGCCGCCTTCACCCAGACGCCGTGACGACAGCACGATGCCGTCGTCAGTCCATTCCATGGTGCGACCGCCAGTCGGGGACCTGGCGCATCCGTCAGATCCGTTCGTCGGTGGGCAGAACCTGATCGGGCTGCAGGCTCGGCAGGGGCTTCAACTGCGCATAGTAGGGCGTGAAGTCCGGGCGGGTTGCATCGAACAGCTGGTCGTAGGAATCGATGACGAAATAGGTCTGCTGATAATGGTCGATGATGTAGTCGGTGCGCATGATACGCAGCAGGTCGAAGGCGAGACGGTTCGGTGTTTCATCCTCCAGACTGAAAGTCGTTTCACCCCTGGAGGAGACAATGCCCGCGCCATAGATGCGCAGGCCCTCATCGGTGCGAATCAGGCCGAACTCCACCGTGTACCAGTACAGCCGCGCCAGCAGTTTCAGCGCGCCGAGATCCAGTGCCTTCATGCCGCCCCGGCCATAGGCGGCCATGTAGTCGGCGAAGACCGGATTGAACAGCATGGGTACGTGCCCGAAGCAGTCGTGAAACACGTCCGGTTCCTGCAGGTAGTCGAGCTGCTCCGGCTTTCGGATCCAGTTGGTGACCGGAAAACGGCGATTGGCCAGGTGACGGAAGAACACGTCGTCCGGCACCAGCCCTGCGACGGCGACGATGCGCCAGCCTGTTGCCGCCTCCAGGATGTCGGACAGTGCCTCGAAGTTCGGGATGCCGTCCGCCGCGACGCCAAGTGCCTTCAGACCCTCGACGAACTCCGGTGCCGCGCGACCGGGCAGCAGCTTCGACTGACGCTCGAACAGGGTGCGCCAGACGGCGTGATCGCTGTCGGTATAGCTATCGAAGCCCTGGTCGATGACATGGTCATTCATGGCCGAACCGTAGTGGTTTCGCACCCGTTGCGGCAACCTCGAAAGCGAATGCCGCAGCCTTCCGGAATGCGGCTCAGAGCTGTTCCAGCTTCACCGGCAGGCCGTCCAGTGGTTTCGGAATCGGGATGCGCGCCCACTCGGGCTCGTACCCCGGCTCGACACTGACCCGGAACCGCTGCAGGAACTGGAAGGAGAACGCCTTCACCTGCATGTAGGCGAAATGCATCCCCAGGCACTTGTGTGCGCCGCCGCCGAACGGTGCCCAGGCGAACTTGTGATTGCGGTGCTCGGCCCGATTGGCGGAGAAGCGGTCGGGGTCGAACTTCTCCGGCTCCGTCCACAGCTCCGGCATCATGTGCACGAAACCCGGGCTGACGCTGACATTGGTACCGGCCGGTATGGTCTTCCCCTGAAACTCGAAGTCGCGCATCACACGGCGCGGAATGAAGGGGACGGGCGGGATGCAGCGCAGCGCCTCGTTGAACGTCCGCTCCGTATAATCCATGTCGCCCATGCGGTCATAGGTCAGGTGCGTGCCACCGATCTCGGCGACTTCTGCCCTGATCCGCTCCTGCCATTCCGGGAAGGCGGCCAGCGCCCAGAACATGGTGGTCAGGGAACTGGTCGTGGTGTCATGCGCGGCCATCAGCAGAAAGTTCAGGTGATCGATGATCTCCTGATCCGACAGCTTCTGTCCGTCCTCCGATTCCGCCTGGCAGAGCTGGGTGAACATGTCGTCTCCATTGCCCGCCCGCCGCACCGGAATGAGGTCGCGGAAGAATTCGTTCAGGAACCTGCGTGCCTTCACGCCCCGCGCCATCGCCAGGCCGGGCACCGGACGGCGCACCACGGAGACTGCAGCGGCAACCTCATCGATGAAGGCCTGATTGATACGACGGGACTCGGGACCCATGTCCAGGCCCAGGAACACGCTGGCGCCGAGATCGAGTGTCAGTTCCTTGATTGCCGGGTAGAATTTGAACTCCGACATCTTCGACCATTCGTCCAGCCGCGCCTCGATGCCGCCGTTCATGCGCAGCAGGTAATCCTTCATCGGTGCCGGTTTGAACGCCACCTGCATGATGCGGCGGTGGGCGCGGTGGTCGTCGAAGTCGCGCAGCATCAGACCGTCGGAGAATAGGCGGCGCAGCATGTGCGACCAGCCAAGTTTCGAGGAGAAGTTCTTCTCCCG
>CAXBNO010000403.1:0-3708 GCA_963976775.1 uncultured Kordiimonadales bacterium | reverse complement strand
CGCGGATGCAATCGCAACGCTCCATTGCGACCCGAAGTGCTTGCGGATCACGCGCACCAGCCTGCTGGTGATGTCGGGCTGGGCCTTGTCGGTCAGCGCGATCTCCAGCCGGCCGGGGCGATAGCTGACCAGCCGTACATTGTGGGTCAGCTGTCCGGCCAGGTTGATCTCCCCCTGATCGGCGATCCAGGCCACCAGGGCCTGAAAGTCCGCCGGTGGCGCGGACGGGGACGGTTGCTGCGGTTGTGGTGCCTGCGCGACCTCGACATGGGGCTCCGGCGTTTCCGGCTCAGGCTCAGGCTCAGCCGCAGGCTGCGGGCGCGCCGCCGCTCCCCCACCGCCACGGAAGGCAACCACGGAACCATTGCCGTCCAAACCGGACGATGGTGCAGACGCCGGGGATGGCGCAGGCGCGGACGCACCGCCATGCGCCTTTCCCGCCGAAGCGCCTCCATCCTTCAGGCGGCGCAGCAGATCAGCCGGATCGGGCAGATCGGTGGCATAGGCCAGCCGGATCAGGGTCATCTCGGCCGCCGCCATCGGTGCGGGTGCGATACGACACTCCTCCACCCCCTTCAGCAGCAGCGACCAGGCCCGGCTCAGCGCCGGCATGGAAAGTGCCGCCGCCAGTTCGCCACCCTTCTCCCGCTCCGTTCCCGACCGGGCCTCCGGCGGTTCGTGGCCGGGTGCCAGCCGTTCCGCAGACAGCCAGTGCGTGACCTCCAGCATGTCCTGCAGCACGACCTGGGCATCCGCCCCTGCATCATGCAGTTCGCGCAGCAGCAGCAGCGCCTCGCCCGCCTGCCCCCGCATCACGGCGTCGTAGAGGTCCAGGACCCGCATCCGGTCAGCAAGGCCCAGCATGTCGCGTACCAGCGCCGTATCGGCCTTGCCCGCCCCATGGGCAATGGCCTGATCGAGCAGGGAGAGGGAGTCACGTACCGATCCCTCCGCCGCGCGGGCGATCAGTTGCAGCGCGCCCTCATCGACCTCGGCACCTTCCTTCTCCGCGATACCGCCCAGGTGCGCGATCAGCTTGTCCGCAGGCACCCGGCGCAGGTCGAAACGCTGACAGCGGGACAGCACGGTCACCGGGACCTTGCGGATCTCCGTCGTGGCGAAGATGAAGATGACGTGCGCCGGCGGCTCCTCCAGCGTCTTCAGCAACGCATTGAAGGAATTCGACGAGAGCATGTGTACCTCGTCGATGATGTAGACCTTGGTGCGGGCCTGGACGGGCAGATAGGGCACGCCGTCCAGAAGTTCCCGCATCTGCTCCACCTTGGTGCGGGACGCGGCGTCCAGTTCCTGCACGTCGATGTGGCGGCCATCGACGATGGCACGGCAGTCCTCGCAGGTGCCGCAGGGCGTCATCGTTGGGCCGTCCGCCGTGCGGCAGTTCAGGGCCTTGGCGATGATTCGGGCGGTGGTGGTCTTGCCGACACCGCGCACCCCGGTCAGCATGTAGCCATGGTGCAGCCGGTTGCGCGCGATGGCGTTGCCAAGCGTTCGGACCAGCGCTTCCTGCCCGATCAGTTCGTCGAAGGTCTGGGGTCGGTATTTCCGGGCGAGGACCTGGTAGGGTACAGCGTTCGTGCCGCTCATGTCCCGCGCACCTCGAATTCCCTGAATTGCAGCATCGTCATTGGCGCCGCGCGCGCGATGATGCTTCAGAAGCAGGAGGCTGCCGGATGACCCGCACCGAATTCGTTACGGCTGCTTCCTTCCGGATCTGACCGGGTTGGCGAGTGGAACGTCCACCGACAACCTCCCACGCGGGTTATGCCGTGTTTGCCCCATGGAACGCAAGGGGGTGCTACACTTCCCTCCCGGCGGTGAGGCGAAGGCCATTCCGCAACGGTATCTTAACCCTGAACCCCTAGGATCAAGGACATGAGAACGGTATACAAGAACAGCGCCCGCGCAGGCTCCCACTACGTCCCCAAGGTCAAGGTGGATGCCCTGCTGCTGATGACGGATGGGACGGAGATCGAAGGCAGTGTCTTCATCCGCGCCACCGAACGCGTCCTGGACCTGCTGAACGGTCCGGGCGACTTCTTTCCCGTACTCTGCAATCGGACAGGCGAGATCACCATCGTGAACAAGCGGGCGATCAACAACCTGAAACCGATGGACGCCAAGGACTGAGCGCAGGCCCGCGCCTGCCGGTCACGACATCAACTCCCGACAACAGCAGATGTGCGGATCAGACGTCAGTCCGCCCCGGACGATGCCAGTGCGGCAGCCTTTGCCTCGGCTGCGGCGCGCTGTTCGCGGTAGAGGATGAACAGGCCACTGGCCATGATCACCGCCGCGCCGACGAGCATGCCGATGCCGGGTATCTCGCTGAAGAATATCGCACCGGCGGCGATGGACCAGAGCAGCTCCGTATAGACGAACGGCGCGATCATTGACGCCTCCGTCTGCTCGAACGCCTTGATCATCAGGAAATGTCCGGTGCCGCCAATGACCCCCATGCCGGCGAACATCAGCCAGTGCAGCGGTTCCGGATTCTGCCAGATGAAGGGCATCGGAATGGTCGCCACGACGGCACCGACGATGGCCGTGTAGAACAGGGAGTTGATGGGCGGGGCCGCGCCACGGATCAGGCGCGTCATCACCATGAAGGTGGCGTAGCAGCTCGCCATGGCCAGAGGCAGCAGCGACCAGAGGCTGAAATTGGCCTGATCGGGCCGCAGGATCGCGATGACCCCGACAAAGCCGATGCCGACGGCCAGCAGGCGCCGCGGTCCCACCCTCTCCTTCAGGATCAGGAAGGACATGATGGTGACCATCAGCGGCGCGACATAGCCGATCGCCGAGACCTCCGCCATCGGCATGATGCTCAGGGAGGTGAAGCCGAACGCCGTCGCCGCGAAGACAACCACGGAACGGGTGATCTGCAGACCCAGACGCCGGGTCTTGAACAGGCTGCCGATACGGCGCGGAAACATCAGGACGATCAGCAGCACATGAAAGAAGTACCGCGCCCAGATGACCTGCTCGACCGGATAGATCGCAGCCAGTGTCTTGGCCAGCGTCCCCATGCCGACAAACAGCACAAGGGCCAGGCAATAGAGGCCCACGCCCCGGATCGGACCTTCGATACTCATGGAAAGGACCAGCCTCTGGAACGGACCAGCAGGAGCGATATGTTGCACTGCATCAGACATGTTGCAAACATGCAGGCGTCTTCGCAACTGCACAATCGCCAAGAACGCGCGAAGCCATGCGTGAAATGCATGACGATGGTAATTATTCAGTAACGCCAGAAAGTTGCGGTCAGGCGTCCGAGCGCATCGGGCGTGGTTCACCGAACAGGTAGCCCTGTGCCAGGGTCAGATCATCCTCGACCAGATCCAGCACCTGGCCCTCGCTCTCCACCTTGGCGGCGATCAGGACCATGCCGCGCGCGCGCAGCTTTTCCACCAGCAGGGGCAGGGGCCGGTCGGCACGCCCGAGTTGCTTCAGCACATCGACATCGACCTTGGCGAAGACCGCCCCGGCATCGACCAGGGCGAGCAGATCGATGTCCGCGCGGTCGATATTGTCGACGGACAGCCGGAACCCGATCCGTTTCAGGCTGTCCAGATGCTCCCGGACCTTCGGTGTGGCCTGCAGCAACCGGTCGGCTTCGAGCTCGAACACCAGTCGGCTGGCGAGGTCACGGTTGGCCACCAGGAATTCCAGGAACTGCTCGAAGAAGCT
>CAXBNO010000402.1:0-3719 GCA_963976775.1 uncultured Kordiimonadales bacterium | reverse complement strand
CTGGCCGAGACCGATGTAGCCGAAGTAGGAGCCGGCGTTCTTCGGATGCCTGTCGGCGGACCAGAGGCCGCCGGCATGCTGGAACCGTACGTCCGGATGCTTCGGCGCGACCGCCAGGATGTGCGGATCGAAGTAACCGAAGGAGGTCGGGAACATCAGCGATGCGCCGTCGAAATTGATCATGGATTCCATGGACTTCTGCACGGAAACGGTCTCGGGGACGTTCTCCTCCTCGACCACGGTGACACCCGCCATCTTCTTGACGGCAGCGGCCCCCTCGGCGTGGGCCTGATTGTAGCCGAAATCGTCCTTTGGCCCGACATAGATGAAGCCGACGGTCAGGTCCGCGGCATGGGCGGCGCCGAAGGGCAAGGCACCAGCTGCGGCAAGCGCGCCCGTGGCGGCACCGGCCTTGAGAAGGCTGCGACGTGAGATGGTCCTGCGATTCATGGTTGTCTCCTGGCCTTTGTTTCGGGATGTGGTTCCGGCCTCGAGAAGTCCGCTCCGAGGCTGTATGCATTGCTGGTCGGGGAAGGATAGGTGAGGCTTCGGGTGTCGTCTTTTGCTATTAATTCCTCGGATGTGTTCATTTCTTGCACCGGTACGGAATCATCTGGCCGAGGCGAGGTAGCCGCGCCACCCGGCCTGCGCGTCCAGCTCCCGCGCCCCGGCCAGCCCGTGGGACTCGCAGAGAAACCCGATGACCGTCTCGCCGTCAGAAAGTGTGAGCGTGCCGAGGCCGAGCGGGGAGGGAATGCCGGCCAGGAAGCTGCCGACTTCCGCCATCGGCAGGGCCCATACCTCGACAGGCACGGAGCCACCGCCCGCCGGGTCGCGCACCAGTCCGGGCCGTTCGGGCGGGCCACCGTTCAGTGCGTAGAGGCGGTAGTCTCCGGCGGTCATGGTGGCGCGCAGGAACCGCCCGCCCCGGGATGTGAGCTGACCATTCAGCGGCAGACCGGCCATGTGGGCGCCGCAGACCGCGATGGCCATCTCGTCGGCGCCTGGCTGGGGAGCGTGCATGCCGGGTGTCGGGCGGGCATGCGGCGTTGCACCGACATTCCCTGACCGCTCCAGCGCGAGAGCCACGGACGCCAGCCAGCCATCGCGTCCGGCCCGCGCCAGCAAGGTGATGCTGCCCGGTCGACCGTCCGTGCGCGGCGCGGTCGGAACGGCGATGCCGCAGAGGTCCATCAGATTGACGAAATTGGTGTAGGTGCCGAGCCGGGCATTCGGACCGATGGGGTCTTTTGCCAGGTCCGCGACGGAATAGAAGGTCGGGATGGTGGGAACACACAGCAGATCGACGCTCGCCACCATCGGATCGGCAATGGCCCGCAGTTCCTTCAGGCGATAGATGCCCCGGAAGGCGTCAGTTGCCGACTGGGTCTCCGCCACCCGGATGATCTGGCGGGTCACGGGATGGACGGCCTCCGGATTGGCGGCCAGCAGATCCTCGATCACCGTGTGCCGTTCGGCGACCCAAGCCCCATCGTAGAGCAGTCGGGCAATGTCATCGAACGGCGTGAAGTCGAGCGGGACCAGCTCTGCTCCGGCTTGCTCCAGTCGGCGCAGGTCCGACCTGTAGGAAGCCTGTTGCAGGGCGTCACCGAAGAACTCAATGGTGGCCGCATCCGGCACACCGACACGAAAGGTGTCCGGCAGGGCAGTCAGGGGTGTGACGCTGATGCTGCGGGAGTAGGCGTCGCGGGGATCGTGGGCCGCGACTGCTTCCATGACGGCGTGTGCGTCTTCGACCGTCAGGGCAAAGATCGAGATCGTGTCGAGGGTCCGGCAGGCCGGCACCAGGCCGCTGGCGGAGATCGCGCCCAATGTCGGCTTCAGCCCGACAATGTTGTTGAGTGCGGCCGGCACGCGTCCCGATCCGGCCGTGTCAGTGCCGAGGGAGAAGCAGACCATGCCATGTGCCACCGCGACGGCGGAGCCGCTGGACGATCCGCCGGGCACGATCTCCGGGTCGATGGCGTTCAGGGGCACGGGGTAGGGAGAGCGGACACCCACCAGCCCTGTTGCGAACTGGTCGAGGTTGGTCTTGCCGATGGCCAGCGCCCCGGCGGCCTTCAGCCGCGCAACGGCGGCGGCGTCTTCGTCGGCCATATAGGCGAACGCGGGGCAGGCGGCGGTGGTCGGGTGACCGGCGACGTCGATGTTGTCCTTGATGGCAAAGGGAACACCCCAGAGTGGCAGCGAGCGATCCAGGTCCTCCAGAGCCGCTGCCGCCGCCAGCACCTCCGCCTTGTCGAACAGATCAATGAAGATGCCGGGATCATCGACCTCGGCAATGCGCCGATAGACTTCCCCGACAACCGCCGCAGGGCTGGCGCCATCGGCATAGGCCGATCGGAGAGACGGCAGCGTGAAGGGCAGATTGTCGAGCATGGGTGTCTCCAGACAGGCCGCTGTGGCCCCTATTGTGCCGCGTCACTGAGTGCGGGAGGTTGCGGTGCCGCCGCGACGAGGGAGCGGGTGTGGTCCGTGGCGGGATTGCGCATCACCTGCTCAGCCGGGCCCTGTTCGACGATGGAACCGCCCTGCATCACGATCACCTGGTCGCAGAGCAGACGGACGACGTTCAGGTCATGACTGACGAACAGGTAGCTGATGCCCAGCCGTGCCTGCAGGTCGATCAGCAGGTTCAGGACGATGGCCTGGATAGAGACATCCAGTGCCGCAGTGGGCTCGTCCAGGATCAGCAGGTCCGGATCCAGCGCGATGGCCCGCGCGATGCCGACCCGGGCCTTCTGACCACCGGAGAGCTGGTGCGGAAACCGGTCCAGCAGGGGTAGCGGCAGCCCGACCAGATCGGCGAGCTCCGCGATCCTGACATCACTTGCCCCGTCACCCAGCCGTCGCAGCGGTTCGGCGATGGTCTGGCGGGAGGTGTGGCGGGGATTGAGACTGTCGGTGGCGTCCTGAAACACCATCTGGATGCGGGCGCGGCGGGGATCGCGGGCAAAGCGGCTGGCCGGTGTTTCGGCCAGGTCCTCGCCACGGAAGATGATCTGTCCGCTTGTCGGGTCCAGCAGCCGCACGACCATGGATGACGTGGTGGACTTGCCGCAGCCGGATTCGCCGACCAGCCCGAGGGTCTGGCCCTTGTTGATGGTGAAGGAGACATCGCGGACGGCATGGACGGGGCCGGAGCGCGAGGGGAAGGTCTTGATGAGGTTCCGCACCTCCAGCAACGGTTCGTCCTGCACCCGCCGCTCCGGCAGCGGGGTTCGGGCCTCCATGGGCAGCAGCTCCCGGATCTGTGCGCCCAGCCGGGGCGTGGCGTCGATCAGGCGGCGGGTGTAGGGATGGTCGGGGGCGGTGAACAGGCTCAGCGGCGTGCCGCGTTCCACCACTTCACCGTCACGCATCACCATGATCCGGTCGCAGTAGCCCGATGCGAGTCCCAGGTCGTGGGTGATCAGGATGGCGCTCATCCCCCGGTCGCGGATCAGGTCGGCCACCAGGTCCATCACTGCCTTCTGGGTGGTGATGTCCAGCCCCGTCGTCGGCTCGTCCATGATCAGCAGCTTCGGGTCACAGGCCAGCGCCAGGGCGATGACGACGCGCTGGCACATGCCGCCGGAAAGTTCGAACGGATAGGCATCGACCCGCGCGGCGGCATCGCGGATGCGCACGGCCTCCAGCGCCTTGATGGCCTCCGCCCGTGCGGTCGTCCGCGTCGCACGGGCATGGCGGCGCAGCAC
>CAXBNO010000401.1:0-3723 GCA_963976775.1 uncultured Kordiimonadales bacterium | reverse complement strand
TGATCAATGACAATGCGCCGCCGACGCTGGCCACGGCAGGATCGGGCGATGTTCTGGCCGGCTTCTGCTTGGGCCTGCTGGCTCAGGGCATGCCGGCATTCGAGGCGGCGGCGGCGGCCTGCTGGCTGCACGGGGCGGCGGCTGCCGGCTTTGGTCCGGGGTTGATCGCCGAAGATCTGCCCGAGCTGCTGCCCACCGTGCTGCGAAGGCTTCGGCCCCTTGCGGCAACCGGCGTGGATACCGATTGTTAGGACCAGGAGTTGAATAGTATGACCGCCATGGCAGATGCGAGCGGACTCTTCGGGCGCACGATTGCGCCTCTCAGACGGGCCTTGTTCGGCGGCGATGCCGACGAGGGCACCGGCAATCTGTCGGCCAATGGTCTCGACAAATTGCGGGAGCAGATCGACGACTGCCTGAAGCACAAGGGCGGCGAGGTTTCCGCGCGCAATCGCGCGGTGGAACTGGGCAATACCTATCTGCGATTGTCGACGGAGGGTCGGCTGAAGTTCCTTACCTTGCTGGCCGAAGACTATGGCGTCGATAACGAGGCGCTGAACGCGGCGCTCAGGTCGCTCGACACGGCCGGCGACGCGCTGGAACGCCATGATGCCGAACGCCAGTTGAAGGCGGCCCTGGAGCCGCGGCGGGTGATGTTGCTGCGGCAGTTCAACGCGGTGCCCGAAGGGGTCAAGTTCCTGGTCGATATGCGGGCCGAGCTGTTGCCGATGTTGGGTAACGATCCGGCGCTTAGGGCGCTGAATGACGATCTGCGTGACCTGCTTGCCTCCTGGTTCGATATCGGCTTTCTCGATCTGGCGCAGATCACCTGGGACGCACCGGCATCGCTGCTGGAAAAGCTGATCGCCTATGAGGCCGTGCACGAGATCCAGTCATGGGCCGACCTGAAGAACCGGCTGGATTCCGACCGGCGCTGTTTCTCCTTCGTCCATCCGAACATGCCCGATGAACCGCTGATCTTTGTCGAGGTGGCGCTGGTCAACGGCATCGCCGACAATGTCCATGACCTGTTGGACGAAATGGCCCCCGCTACCGATCCGGAGACGGCGGATACGGCGATCTTCTACTCGATTTCCAACTGTCAGCGCGGCCTCGCCGGCGTGGGCTTCGGCGACTTCCTGATCAAGCGGGTCGTGGATCGCCTGTCCCAGCGGATGCCGAACGTGAAGACATTTGCCACGCTGTCGCCGATCCCGGGGTTCCGGAAATGGCTGGATCAGCAGCTTGAGTCGGATGCGGAAATTCTCACTGACGCACAGGCCCGCCTGATCAAGGCAATTGCCCGTACCGGTTCGACCAACGAGGCGTTTCGCAAGCTGATCAGTGATCCGAAGTGGCCCAACGACCATGATATCGAGGCGGCGGTGAAGGATCCCCTGATGGCGCTCTGCGCCCGCTATCTGGCGAAGGAAAAGGACAGCCGTGACCGCCCGCTTGATCCGGTGGCGCGGTTCCATCTGAACAATGGTGCGCGGATCGAACGGCTGAACTGGCTGGGTGACCGGTCCGCGTCGGGCCTGCGTCAGTCTGCGGGGATGATGGTCAACTACCTCTACAATCTGGATCATATCGAGCGGAACCACGAGGCCTATCGCGGGGAGGGCCGCATTGCCGCGGCCTCGTCCGTGACGCGCTTGGCGAAGTAAGCGGGGTGGCGGAAACGCTGGTGTGCGCTTGACGTGTCCCGCGCTCCCGCGTATGGCTCCGCCGCGGCGATGAAGGCATAGGCGGCAGGGGATCGGCCACGGCGCGGTACGGCTCCGCAGGCGCGTGGTTCAAGCGGGCGTGGCGGAACTGGTAGACGCGCCAGGTTTAGGTCCTGGTGACGAAAGTCTTGGGGGTTCGAGTCCCTCCGCCCGCACCATCGTTGCACTTCGGGTTTGCCTGACCGGGTTCCGGTTCCGGGTTGCGCCGCAGGAGTGAGGAAATTTGACGCCCCGATCATTCGGACCGGGGCCGGGTACGTGGCCCGCATGACGGGCAGGCAGCACCATCGGGGTGCGGCATGGATAACAAGGGATAAGGTTTCGATGCAGATCGAGCAGCTCTCGGCGGAAGGCCTGAAACGCGAGTTCAACATTGTTCTCTCCGCCGCTGAGGTCGAGGAACGGATGGGTGCAAAGCTGGGCGAGCTCGGCAAGCAGGTACAGATGAAGGGGTTCCGCCCCGGCAAGGTGCCGCCGCGGCTGATCCGTCAGCTCTATGGCAAGTCGGTCCTGGGCGAGGTGCTGGAGGAAGCGGTCAACGAAACCAGCCAGAAGGCGCTGGAAGACAATGACCTGCGCCCGGCCGCACAGCCGAAGATCGAGATCAAGAGCTTCGACGAGGGTGCAGACCTGGAATACACGATGGCTGTCGAAGTCATTCCGGAGTTCGAGATCACCGACCTGTCGGCGCTGGTAGTCGAGCGCCTGAAGGCCGAGGTCGATGAGGACAAGGTCACGGAAGCGCTGGAGCGTCTGGCCGCCGATCAGAAGAACTACGAGAAGATCGAGGAAGACCGCCCGGCCGCCGAAGGCGACCAGGCCCTGATCGACTTCCTGGGCAAGCTGGATGGCGAGCCGTTCGAGGGCGGCGCCGGTGAGGATGTGCCGCTGGTGCTGGGCTCCGGCCAGTTCATCCCGGGCTTCGAGGAGCAGCTGATCGGCAAGTCGGTCGGGTTCGAAGGCGAGGTCAACGTGACCTTCCCGGCGGAGTACGGCGCGGAACACCTGGCCGGCAAGGAAGCGGTGTTCGAGGTCAAACTGAAGGAAATCCGTACCGCGGGCGAGGCGAAGATCGACGACACGCTGGCGACCAACCTGGGCCTCGAGAACCTGGAAGCGTTGCAGCAGATCATGCGCGACCGTATTGCCGAGGAATATGGCCAGGTCGCCCGCACCCGCCTGAAGCGGACCGTGCTTGACCTGCTGGCCGACCGTCATGACTTCGGCGTTCCGGAGGGCATGGTCGAGGAGGAATATGCCCAGATCGTCCGCCAGGCGAAGGCGGATGACGGCCAAGCGGATGACGGCCAGACTGATGAAGGCCAGGCCGACGAGGCGCACGATCACGATCACGATCATGACCATGACCACGACCACAGCCATGATCATGCACATGACGAGAAGCCGGTCGATGAGGGGCTGGACGACGAGAAGAAGGCCGAGTATCGCGGCATTGCCGAGCGTCGTGTGCGCCTCGGCCTGGTGCTGGCCGAGGTCGGTCGCCAGAACAAGCTGGAAGTCGGCCCCGAGGAAGTGAACCGTGCCATCATGGAGCAGGCGCGCAACTTCCCCGGTCAGGAGCGGATGGTGATGGAGTTCTACCAGAAGAACCCTGACGCGATGATGCAGCTTCGCGCACCGCTGTTCGAGGACAAGGTCATCGACTTCATCGTCGAGATGGCGAAGGTCGAGGAGAAGGCCGTGTCCATCGAGGAACTGACCAGGGATCCGGACGAAGAGAACGGATCGGCCTGATCGGTGACCGTTTGACGGGGAACCACCAAGGGGGCTTTGCCTTGGCGTGAATCAGCGCCATATAGGGCATCTGTCTTTTTCCCGCAGCGGTATACGCGACCTGCCGCTGCGGGCTTTCCAACCTTCGAGGAGCCGAGATGCAGGACCCCCGTGACGTTTACATGAATACCCTTGTCCCGATGGTCGTGGAGCAGACCAACCGGGGCGAACGGGCCTATGACATCTACTCCCGGCTGCTGAA
>CAXBNO010000400.1:0-3723 GCA_963976775.1 uncultured Kordiimonadales bacterium | reverse complement strand
CTGGCACGGACAGCACTTCGAGAAGCCGCTGACCCGCGTCAAGGAGACCGCGCAGTTGGTGCGGTCCATGCTGGCCGGTGAGAAGTCGGACTTCGATGGCGTGACGGTGAAGAGCAAGGGCTACCGCCAGGCCCCGCTGGAGCCGACGGTGCCGATCTACCTGGCCGCGCTGCGGTCCAACATGATCGAGATGGCGGCCGAGGTCGGTGACGGTGTCATCTTCAATCTCTGGCCGAAGAAGGCGCTGCCGAAGATGATCCAGCATGTTCATGCCGGTGCCGCCCGCGCCGGTCGCGACGGCGCGGATGTGGAGATCGTCAACCGCCACATGGTGCTGGTGACGGACGACAAGGCAGAGGGCCGCGCCCGGTTCCGCCAGAACTTCGCGCCGTACTACGCGACGCCCGTCTACAACAAGTTCCTCGCCTGGGCGGGATACGAGGATGAGGCGGCGCAGATCCGTGAAGGCTGGGCCGAGAAGGATCGCGCCAAGACCACCGGCGCGCTGGTCGATGACCTGATCGACGACATTGCCATCATCGGCACGGCGGATGAATGTCGGGAGCGGCTGCGCTGGGCGGCTGCGACAGGCATCCACACCCACATCATCGCCCCCCTCAGCCCCGACCCGAAGGAGGCCGTGCGCTGCTTCGAGGCGTTCCGGCCGGACGTGTTCTCGCTGGCGGCCTGAGCGGTTTCATACCGTAACCCGGCACCCGATCCGACCGGGCGCCTGTCCGGCATTCGGACGGGGGACACTATCGGTGCCTGCGATTCTCAGTCGCCCCGGAGTTCAGCCGTTCCGGCCTGGTCGACCTCACCCGTTTCGGTCAGCGCCACACGGTAAGTGTCACGCGCCCGGTCACGACTGATCCAGCCTTCCCGCACGTCCTTCTCGATCCGGGCCGGATCACGCTCCGCCGGATCGCCGTAGCCGCCGCCGCCGCAGCAATGCGAGACGATGGTCTCCCCCGGATGCAGGGTGACAACGTCGCTGTTTTCCGTCGGTGTGACGTTACCATCCGTGCCGCGAATGCCCTGGAAGGCGCTGCCGCCGCGACCGGCACCGCGCACCCCCCTGGCCGGATTGTGGGTGCCGTCGGAGACGAAGGCGACTTCCATGTCGCCCCGGGTCGGGCCGTATTCGACCAGCATGCCGGGGCCGCCCTTCTGCCTGCCAGCGCCCTCCGAGTCGGTGATGAAGCGGCGTGTCTTCACCAGCATCGGGTGGCGCATCTCGTCCAGTTCGATGCTGTCCTGATAACAGAGACCCGCATTGCCGACGTGGCCCAGCGTGATCCAGGCATCGGTGCCCGGAGCCGCCGCGCCGCCGGTCATGGCCAGGAAGAGCTGATTGACATAGCGTTCCTTCAGCTTCGGGTCATAGCCCGACACGACCCCGACCGAGGCGGGCAGGATGGCCCCGGACTCGGCCATGCCGAAGCCTTCCTCCAGCTCCGCAATCGCCGCCTGGACCGAGTTGGCCACCCGGTCGGCCACATTGGTGGTGGCGACGGAGCAGCTTGTCGGATGCTCCGGTATGCCGCAGATCGCGTTCTTCTTCAGGTGAATGTCGATGCGGCGGAACGCGCCGTCGTTCTTCGGTACCGACGGGTCGATGGAATTGAACACGCCGATCATGGCCGCCGTGCGGGCGCAGGCCTCCGACAGGTTCAGGCCGCAGGGCAGTGCATCCATGTTATCGGTCAGGTCCACCGCGATCCGCCCGGCACTCGCGTCCACATTGACCGTGACGTTGATGGGGATGCCGTCTTCCGGCGTGCCGGGGACCGGATCATGACGGCTGGTCCACGATGTCGTGCCGCTGGGCATCTTCGCAATGGCATTGACCATCCGGTTTTCCGTGTAGTCGAACCACTGGCCGGTGAAGTCGTGCAGCGTGTCCCAGCCGATCTCGTCGGCCAGCGACAGCAGTTCCCGCTCCCCGATCCGGGCCGCGCCGACCATGGCCAGATAGTCACCCCACCATTGCTCCGGCACCCGGATGCGCAGCATGCACATGCGGATCATGTCGCCGATGTTCTCGTAGTTCTCCTGAATCTTCACGCCGGGGAAGATCAGCGCGCCTTCCTCGTACACGTCGCGCGCGTTGCCCATGTAGGTGGTGGGCTGGGAATTGCCGCAGTCCGCCTGATGTGCCTTGGCCAGAACAGTGAAGTGATGCACGCCGTCATCATCGATCACCGGCACGATCAGGGTGTGGTCGGCAGGGTGGGAGCAGCCGTGATACGGCGAATTGTGCAGGAACGCGTCACCCTTCTTCAGCTTCGGATGAAACTCCTTGATCGACCGCGCCATCAGGTCCGGGCCGCTCAGCACGTGGATCGGCAGGCTCTCCGCCGTCGCCAGCAGCCGGTCGTCGGCGGGGATGATGCAGCAGGAGAAGTCGCGGGCGATATTCAGAACGCCCGACCGGCCCGTGCGCAGCAGCGTGTTCGCCATCTTGCGCGCGATCCCCTCCAGACGATTGTTCAGAATCGCAAGCTGGACGCCGTCGATCTGCTTCGAAGCCGCACTGTCAGCCATATCACTACTCCCTTACCAGGCGCGCCAGCCACCATCGACGGGCAGGATCACGCCGTGAACCGATCTGGCCTCTTCAGAGGCCAGGAAGACTGCCGCACCGGCCATGTCGGCGGCGGGCAGGAAATCATCACCCGACGGGGTGCGCTCGCGCATCTTCGCGGCCCATTCCGGGTCCGCGCGCAGGTCCGCGTTCATCGGGGTCACGATATTGCCTGGCGCGATGGCATTCACGTTGATGCCGTGCGGCGCGAGTTCCAGGCAGAGTGACCTGGTCAGGTTGTTCATGCCGCCCTTGGAGGCGCAGTAGGCGGCGGACTGGGGAAAGCCGCCGATACCGGCGATGGAGCTGACGTTGATGATGCGCCCCCACTTCTGCTGTTTCATGTGGCCAATGACGGCCCTGGTCAGGAAGAAGGCGCTCTTCAGGTTGGTATCGATCTGGCTGTCCCAGTTGGCCTCGTCCACCTCCTCGATCGGGCGGGGTTCGAAGATGCCGGCATTGTTGACCAGAATGTCCACAGGTCCGAGGCCTGCGGCGATATCCGCGTGCAGCCTTTCGATCTCCGCGACCTGGGCGACGTCAGCCTGAAAGGCCTCCGCCCTGCCGCCCCCGGACCTGATCCGGTCAACGATCCCGGCGGCGGTCTCGCGGTTCCGACGGTTGATGACCGCCACGGCAGCCCCTTCAGCGGCCATCGCCAGCGCGATCTCGGCCCCGATTCCCTGGGATCCGCCGGTCACTGCTGCAATTCGGCCTGCAAGTCGCATGGAGGGGCTCCTGAAAAAAAAGGGAGCCCCGCCCCGGTGGTGGCCGGAACGGGGCTCGGGTCGTGTCATCGCAGGTGGTGGATCACCGCGCGATGTAGGAGTAGCGCTTGCCGAACAGCACATCCAGCGGAACAGGTTCCGAGATGGTGAAGTCAGCGGCCACGGCAGGCTTGCCGTTGGTCGTTTCCACGATCAGGTACGGCGCACGATCCTGATGGTGCAGGATGTTCGTGAACGTCCGCGTTCCGATCAGGAACGGCTCCTCCCGGAAGGTTTCCATGGCGGCAACCACGGCGTCGGTCTCGAAGGTACCGGCCTTCTCGACGGCACGGGCCCACATCTCGATCACCAGGTAACCGGGATAGGTGTACTGGCTGTTCGGACGCTCGCCGAAGCGGGCTTCGTACT
>CAXBNO010000399.1:0-3726 GCA_963976775.1 uncultured Kordiimonadales bacterium | reverse complement strand
TCCCAGCCTGCCTTTTCCAGCAGGCTGGCCAGCGCATCACCGAACACCGCCCCCCGGGCGTGCCCGACATGCATCGGGCCGGTCGGATTGGCGCTGACATATTCAACGTTGACCCGGTCGCCATTGCCCATCTCGGAGTCGCCGTAGGCCGTGCCGCGCCGCAGGATCTCGGTCAGCCGCGCCTGCCAGAATGCATCGCCCAGCCGGATGTTGATGAAGCCCGGACCCGCGACCTCCACCGATGCAACGCCGTCCATTTCCTGAATCACGGGAACCAGCATATCGGCAATGTCCCGCGGTTTCCGGCGCAATGGCTTGGCCAGCACCATGGCGGCATTGGTGGCCAGGTCACCATGTGACGGGTCACGGGGCGGCTCCACCGTGATCGGCCCGACATTGATGTCGGACGGGGCACCGTCGAGGGAGGCCGCAGCCTCCCGGACCAGATCATTGAAATGACGGAACAGGTTCATTGTGATTCGCTTGAATTGAGGAGAACAGATCGTATCGGACTTCGCATCGCCTTCCAATCGACCGCCCGCAGACGGGCCGGACCGATTGACAAATGTCCTGCGCGGTCTAAATCCCCGGGTTGAGCGGCGCAAGTGCGCGCGACCGCAAACATCTGTATGATTGACTGATCATGACCGAAGCAAGTGCAACTGAAACAACCGAATTCCGCGTTACCGACGCTGCTTTCCAGCGCGTCGCCGAACTGATCGCCGATGACGGACGCGACGGGCTGAAGCTGCGTGTCCAGGTACTTGGCGGCGGCTGCTCCGGCTTCCAGTATGATTTCGGCTTCGACCCCGAAGTCGGCGAGGAAGACCTCAGGATCGAAAAGAATGGTGTCACCGTCCTGGTCGATCCGGTCAGCCTGGAATATCTGAAGGGTTCGGAGTTCGACTATGTCGAGGAACTGATCGGCTCCTCCTTTCAGGTCCGGAACCCGAACGCCACCGCCTCTTGCGGCTGCGGCACATCCTTCTCGGTGATGTAACCGTGCCCGCAGCGTGCTAGACGGAAATCCGACCGAGCCGGAGAATCCGTCATGCGCATCGCCACCTTCAACGTCAATTCCATCAACGCACGGCTGCCGCGCGTGACAGAGTGGCTGGCCTCGGCGCAGCCCGACATTGTCTGCCTGCAGGAACTGAAATGCGTTGACGAGAAGTTCCCCGCCGAGCCCATCGAGGATCTGGGCTACAATATCGCTGTCCACGGCCAGAAGACCTACAACGGTGTCGCGATCCTGTCGAAGCGTCCGATCGAGGACGTGATGGTCGGCCTTCCGGGCGACGATGAGGACGAGCAGGCGCGCTATCTGGAGGCAACGATCGACGGCGTGCGCATCGGCGGCCTGTACCTGCCCAACGGCAACCCGGCGCCCGGCCCCAAGTTCGACTACAAGCTCGGCTGGATGGATCGGCTGATCGACCGCGCGAAGCAGATGCTGGCGGACGAGGAGACCTTCGTTCTCGCCGGTGACTACAACGTCTGCCCGACCGACGACGATGTCTACAATCCGCAGGGGTGGCAGGACGATGCGCTCTGCCGTCCGGAGTCGCGCAACCGCTACAGGCAGTTGCTCAACCTCGGCCTGACGGACGGCATCCGCGCCTTTCACCCGCAGCCGCACTTCTACACCTACTGGGACTACACCGGCGGTGCCTGGCAGAAGGACAATGGTCTCAGGATCGATCACCTGCTGCTGTCGCCGACCGCTGCGGACCGGCTGCTCGCCAGCGGCATCGACAAGGCACCGCGCGGCGGCGAACGCCCATCCGACCACACGCCGGCCTGGGTGGAACTGGAGGAAGCCACATGACAGACGCCCCTCTGACAGGCGGTTGCCTCTGTGGTGCCGTGCGCTATTCGGTCAGCACGCCGGAACCCTACGCCAGTGTCTGTCATTGCCGCATGTGCCAGCAGTGGATCGGCGCGCCCTGGTTCGCGAATTTCACCGTTCCGGCAGCGGAGGTCACCTGGCAGGGGGAGCCCGTAGAATGGCGGTCATCCGACATCGCGGTACGGGCCCACTGCGGGACCTGCGGCACGCCGCTCTACTGGAAGGGTGACAGGCAGCCGGAGACCTATGACATCGGGCTCTTGACCCTTGACGATCCGGCCCGGCTGCGTCCGAAGGAACAGATCTGGGCGACATCCGCGGCGGCGTGGCCCGGCCTGCTGCCCGACCTTCCGGCATGGCCCCGGGAGGAGCGATCCGGGGAGCCTTTCCGGCGTGCAACCGACTGACTTCATCCTGCCGCTGGTGGGCATCATCTTGGTGGTGACGCTGGTCTGGCTGACCGGCGGTCGTCGGAGCATCCGCCTCGACCGCACGATGGTTGACCAGGCGTTGCGCGCCCAAGGCCATGTCCCTGCGACGATAACGGTTGCCGACGATGGCAAGGCGGCCATGGCCTGGCTGGAGGACCGCAGTGCCCTGGCGGTCGTGCGCGCGATGGGCGACCACGCGGCGATCACCGTTCCGGGGCCGGACGACATTCGTGGCATCGCAATCGACGGGGACCCGCCGCGCCTGCAGGTCCGCTTCAGATCCTACGGCCAGCCACCCTTTGCCATCACGCTGACCGACCCGGAGACACTGGACCGCTGGCGCAAGGTGCTGATGCTCTACGGCGAGATGGCCGCGCGGAAGGAAACCGTGTCATGAAACTGCCCGATCCGGTCGCGCTGGCCATTCCCGCCTTCATTGTCCTGATGATTGCCGAACTGGCGCTTGGCTATTTCAGACTCCGCGCCGTGCGCTACGAACTGAAGGACACAGCGGCCAGCCTGATCATGGGGGTGGGCAACCTGGCCACAGGCATTCCGTTCATCGTGCTGATCTACGGCTTCATCCTCGCGCTGTATGAAATCCGCCTGTTCGACATCGGCTTCCAGTGGTGGGCCTTCGTCGCAATCATCTTGGCGCAGGATTTCTGCTACTACTGGTTCCACCGCCTGAGTCATGAGCATCGTTTCTGGTGGGCGGCGCACATCAACCATCATTCGTCGCAGCACTACAACCTGTCGACCGCGCTGCGGCAGACATGGACCGGCAACCTCGCCGGAACCTTCATCGTGTATGCGCCATTGCCCCTGCTCGGCTTTCCGCCGGCCATGATCGCCTTTTCCATCGGCATCAGCCTCGTCTACCAGTTCTGGATTCACACAGAAGCGATCAGGCGTCTGCCCGCCCCCATCGAATGGTTTTTCAACACGCCGTCACACCACCGGGTGCATCACGCCACCAACCCGCGCTATCTGGACCGGAACTACGCCGGAATCCTGATCATCTGGGACCGGATGTTCGGCACTTTCGTACCCGAGGACGACAGCGAACCCTGTCGCTACGGCATCGTGCGCCAGATCGCGACGTTCAATCCGATCCGCATCGCCTTTCACGAGTGGGTGGACATGTTTCGCGATGCCCGGGGCGCCGGCAACTGGCGCGATGCGCTGGGCTACCTCTATCACGCCCCCGGCTGGCGGCCGGACGGCAGCGGTCGGACGTCGGCTGTCATTCGTGACGAATGGCGCGCCAGGACAGCAGATGCGCCAGGCGCGGGTTCATGAATCTTGTCCCGTCTCGCCTGACGCCAGAGAACTGATGCGCCGCTCCCAAGCCCATCCCGTTGCCGAGAAGGGCATGAGCGATCTGCATTTCGACGCCGTCGCGGGCCTGAAGCGCGCGCCACCAGGCCTCGTTTTCCAGGTACC
>CAXBNO010000398.1:0-3728 GCA_963976775.1 uncultured Kordiimonadales bacterium | reverse complement strand
GTCGAGGTCCGGTTCCCCGATCCGACCGCCAATCCGTACCTGGCCTTCGCGGCCATGCTGATGGCTGGCCTGGACGGCATCGAGAACAAGATCCATCCGGGCGACCCGATGGACAAGAACCTCTATGACCTGCCGCCGGAGGAACTGGCCGAGGTGCCGACCGTTGCAGGTTCGCTGCGCGAAGCCCTGCAGTGCTTGGACGCCGACCGTGAGTTCCTGAAGAAGGGCGACGTGTTCACCGACGACCAGATCGACGGCTACATGGAGCTGAAGTGGGAAGAGGTTTACCGCTTCGAGCATGCACCGCATCCGGTCGAGTTCGCGATGTACTACTCGGTCTGATTCCGCTTTCGGACATCGGATATAAATGGAAAGGGGTCGCAGCCAGCCGCTGCGGCCCCTTTTTCATCGAGATACCACGGGATGGAGCGAACTGACGGTCAGTCAGGGCTGACTGATGCTCACGATGAACGCCCGAGCCACTGCGGGATCTTGCGGAGCGGTTTGGCGAAGAGGGCGCGATCCACAAGTCCACTGCCCAGGCGCTGGCGACGGACCTGCAGGCTCTGCATGTTGCCACGCAGGAAGGCGCGGATGCCGCTGCTGCTGTAGCCGCCGTTGGCCATGTCAACCAGCACGTAGGGAACATGACCTGCCCTGAAGTCGTTCAGTTCCATGGCCCGCAGCATCCAGTCGTAGTCGGAGGCACTGGGCCAGGTCAGATCGAATTCACCGACCGTCTCGGCCACCTCCCGGCGCACATAGAATCCGGGATGGGCGGGCATCCAGCCCTGGCGGAAGCCGCCGGGACGATAGGGCGTATTGCGCCAGGCGCGCACCAGACGCCGCGATTCATGGTCCGCCACGATGTCGATGTCACCATATGCCACATCGTGAACGGCCAGGGTCTCGGCGATGACGGTCAGCGCGTCGGCGTCGCGATACCTGTCGTCGGAGTTCAGGAACCCGACCGCGTCACCACTGAAGCGCTGCAGCCCCTTGTTCATGGCATCATAGATGCCGCTGTCCGGTTCGCTGCTGATCCGGATCGACGGATCGCTGAAGCTCTGCACGATCTTCAGTGTGTCATCGCGGGAGGCACCGTCGACAACCAGCAATTCCTTGTCAGGCCACTGCTGCTTCAGGAAGGACTCGACCGTCCAGCCGATGGTCGCGGCCGAATTGAAGCAGACCGTCACGACAGATATCTTCATGGTCAGGCCCTCCGGTCGGCACAGGCATCGCCGGATGAATCACTCCGGCACCATCCAGGGTCCATCAACGTTCCCGCACGTTCTCGATATTGGCACGAAACCAATCATAATATCCGGCAAGACCTTCCGACAGTCCGATACGCGGCCGCCAGCCAAATCCCGTCAGTTTCGTGACATCCAGTTGCTTGCGATACATGCCATCGGGCCTGGTCGCGTCGAACACCAGTTCACCCTCATGCCCGACGGTCTGCTGGATCAATCGGGCGAAGTCGGCGATGGAAATGTCCTCGCCGCAACCGACGTTGACATGATCATGGCCGGAATAGGTGCGCAGCAGATGGATGCAGGCGTCGGCCATGTCGTCCACATGCAGGAACTCCCGCCGGGGACGGCCGGTGCCCCAGACCGTCACGCTCTCCGCGCCATCACGCCTCGCCTCGTGAAAGCGGCGCAGCAAAGCAGCGGCCACATGGCTGTTGTCGGGATGGAAATTGTCACCCGGGCCATAGAGATTGGTCGGCATGGCGGAAATGAAATCAGCGCCATATTGCCTGCGATAGGCCTGGCAGAGCCGGATCCCGGCGATCTTGGCGATGGCGTAGGGCTCGTTGGTCGGCTCCAGTGGCCCGGTCAGCAGCGCATCCTCCCGGATCGGCTGTGGTGCCTCCCGCGGGTAGATGCAGGAAGAGCCCAGGAACAGCAGCTTGGCCACACCGGTCTCGAACCCGCCGCTGATCAGGCTGGACTGCAGTTCCAGGTTCTCGCTGATGAAATCCGCCGGATAGGTATTGTTGGCATGGATGCCCCCTACCCTTGCCGCCGCCACGACAATCACATCCGGTCGGTTGGCCGAAAGCCAGCCTTTCACCGCAGCGCGGTCGCGGAGGTCCAGGCTGGACCGATCCACCGTCAGGATCTCGCAGTCCTCGCCGGCGAGGCGCCGCACAATGGCCTGGCCCACCATCCCCTTGTGACCCGCAACGAAGATACGTCGCCCCTGCATCTCGAAAGCGGCGGTCATTTCAGCTCTCACGCGCCTTGTACATGGCCCTGTTGAATTCATGCTCGCGTTTGACGGCGATCAGGTCAGACCGCACCATCTGCGCGACCAGATCACTGAAACCGGTCGTATGCGACCAGCCCAGCCGTTCGCGCGCCTTGCTCGGGTCCCCCAGCAGCAATTCGACCTCGGTCGGGCGAAAATAACGCGGATCAACCTCGATCAGCACCTGGCCGGTCGCGGCGTCCCTGCCCTGCTCTTCGACACCGCTGCCGGACCAGACGATCCTGCGGTCAACCTCTGCAAAGGCCGCCTCGACGAATTCGCGCACGGAATGGGTTTCGCCGGTGGCCAGCACGTAATCGTCCGGCTGGTCCTGCTGCAGCATCAGCCACATGCCCTCGACGAAGTCCCTGGCGTGGCCCCAGTCGCGCTTGGCGTCCAGATTGCCGAGATACAGCCTTTCCTGAAGACCAAGTTCGATTGATGCGACAGACCGGGTGATCTTGCGTGTGACGAAGGTCTCGCCGCGCAGCGGGCTCTCGTGATTGAACAGGATCCCGTTGGAGGCATGCATGCCATAGGCCTCCCGATAGTTCACCGTGATCCAGTAGGCATAGAGCTTGGCAGCAGCATAGGGGCTGCGAGGCCAGAACGGCGTGGTCTCGCGCTGAGGCGTCTCCTGCACCTTGCCATAAAGCTCGGACGTGGATGCCTGATAGAAACGGACGGTCTTCTCCAGACCCATGATCCGGATCGCTTCGAGCAAGCGCAACGTCCCGATCGCGTCGGAATTGGCGGTATATTCAGGGGTCTCGAAACTGACCTGCACGTGGCTCTGGGCGGCAAGATTGTAGATCTCGTCAGGCTGTACCTGCTGCACGATCCGCAGCAGGTTGGTCGAGTCCGTCAGATCGCCATAGTGCAGGTGCAGTTGCACATCGTCGGCATGCGGGTCCTGGTACAGGTGTTCCAGCCGTCCCGTATTGAACGAAGACGAGCGACGCTTGATGCCATGAACCACATAGCCCTTCGACAACAGCAATTCGGTCAGATAGGCACCATCCTGCCCGGTCACGCCCGTAACCAGGGCTGTCCTTGCTGATCCCTCAGGTTTCATAGAGCCAGTTACCTTTTCGTCACGCCACAGAATCCACCCTCATCCCGCGAAGCGTCCGCGCTGACGTGGTCTCATGCCACGCATCGAAATTCCCGACTCGATACGCGTGGGGTATTCCCTATCTTCTACCCATGATCTTTTCAATCGGCACGGGAGCGCAGGCATGAGCAGAACCTACGAGAAGACCGAAGCGGCCATTCAGAGCCTGACACCGGAACAATATGCCGTGACCCAGCAGGATCACACGGAACCGCCATTCCGCAACCGGTTCTGGGACCACAAGGAAGCCGGAATCTACGTGGATGTGGTCAGCGGGGAACCCCTGTTCGCCGCATCGCAGAAGTTTGACTCGGCTTGCGGCTGGCCAAGCTTCTTCCGTCCGCTGGAACCGGAC
>CAXBNO010000397.1:0-3739 GCA_963976775.1 uncultured Kordiimonadales bacterium | reverse complement strand
AACCGGCCACATCATCGAATGCGGCGCAGGTTATTACAGCAAGGTGGAGATGGTGGAGGGACTGGGCCACCACTTCGGTCCGTCCGCTGCTGTCACCCCGGAAGACCTGAAGGCGAACTGGGGCACGATCACCGACATGAGTGGCGCACGCCCCTTCCCGTCCGCTATGGAAGCGATCGGCGCGGTCTTCGCGGGCCTGCCGCAGAAATGACCTGAGCCGGTCAGACCAGCTCAGGCGACCCTGTCGGACCGGCTGGGTTCGGCCTCGCCAGATGCCGCACCTGCTGCCCCGGCGATCTCCGACTCCGGGATCACATCGACCTCGACCTTCAGGTCATGTTCGCCGCCACCGGTAATCACGCCCTTGACCGGCACCACGTCCAGGAAACCCCGCCCCCAGGCGACCGTGATGTGCCCCTGTCCGGCAAGCACGCCGTTGGTCGGGTCAAGATCGACCCAGCCCCAGCCAGGCACATGCAGCCGGACCCAGGCATGGGACTGGTCCGCACCGACCAGTCGCGCCTGCCCCTTCGGCGGCTCCGTCACCAGATAGCCCGAGACATAGCCCGCGGGCAGACCCATGCAGCGGAAGGCAGCGATCAGCAGGTGGGCGAAGTCCTGGCAGACACCCCGGCGGGTCCGGAGCACCGTCGAAAGCGGTGTCGAGATGGTCGTCGTGCCCGGCGCATAGGCAAAGTCGCGAAACATGCGCCGCGTCAGATCCAGTCCCGCAGCCAGCACCGGGCGGTCGGCGGGAAAGGACGGAGCGGCGTAGTCCCGGATCGCGGCGGCCAGCCATTGCGGTTCAACACCTGCTGAACAGGCGTGCAGCAGATGATGCTCCGCATCGAGACCGGTCGGCATGTTCTCCGGCACGGCATCCCATGCGGGCGTGCCGTCAGGGTCAGGCACGGACGGTGGCAGGACCGCGACACGGCTTGTCGATGTCACCTCGAACCGCTTGTGCGGAATGTCGAGGTCGAAGTTCTGCACGATATTGCCGAAGAAGTCGGTGCGCGATGAAGGTGCCACTGCCGGGCCGGGCAGAATCAGGACATGGCTCTCGAGGCAGCGCTGGTTCAGCGTCTCGCGCGGCGTCAGGTGCAGCAGGTTCTGCGAAACCAGAACCTGGCTGCCGTATCTGTAGGCCGTCCGATGACGGATCCGGTAGAGCATTTCCTCAGTCATGGCCCATCTTCATCCGTCTCGGGTGAATCGTCATCCGTATCCTCTTCAGGATTGGTTTCGAAACCACCAATGGCAATTTGTGCGCCACGACCGGCAACATGACTGAAATAGCGCTGGGAGACGGCATTGCCCAGCGCGTAGAGCTGTGACTGAAGATATTCGACCAGTTGCTCCAGCAGTGGCCAGCTGCCGTCCGGGTGCCAGCTCGCCAGCTGATTGATATCCGCGGTGCGAACGGCGGAGAACGCAGCGATCGCCAGCCGCTGATCCTCACCGAGCAGGGGCCCTCGCAGCAGTGACAGGGCCTCCACGTGGTCACGCATCTTCTCCAGCTGGTGCGCCAGGGAGCGGGGACTCTCCAGATCGGCGACCAGCAGGTCGAGTACCGGCAGCAATTCCGGCTCCGACAGATAGCGGGCACGGTAGGTCACGGCGCAGTCACTGATGTCCAGCAGGGCATTCAGAACCAGCGCGCTGTCGCCATCCTGGCGCAGCAAGGTTGCCGCAATCAGATCCACGCTCTGCTGCGCCCGCTCCAGCCATCGACCCAGATCATGGAATCGCCAGCCATAGCCCCGGCTCATGGTATCGTTCAGCGCGCCACCAAGCGCCCGCAGCGCATAGATGATGTCGTCGAGACGGGGCAGCAGCAGGTTCTGTCGCCCCGGTGCCCGCTCTGCAGCCTGCAGCGCCTGACGCACCCGATCCACTGCAAGCCAGCTGTCCTGGGACAGCCGGTCCCGCAGGTTCCCGGCATTGCGGTAGAGCTGTTCGATGCTGTTGTGCAGACCGGTCGGCACCTCGGGGCTGAAGGCCCGCTCACCGGCCATGGCCAGCAGCTTGCGCGCATCCGCGGTCCTGGCACCGGGGGCCAGATGCCCCGCCAGCAATCCCTGCAGCACCGCCTTCTCGGCCTCGGTCGCCTGCGGCAGCAGCCTTTCGTCGATGCAGGTCAGCGCACCACGCAACCGAAGGGCCTGAGCCTCCGCCCGTTGCTGGTAGCGGCCCAGCCAGAAGACACTGTCCGCAGTACGCGACGGCAGGTTGCCATCGGAGCGGCGGATCGCGGTGACTTCGCGATGTGTCCCGTCACCCTCCGGTGTCGCCGGGAGGCTGTTGCCGCCCAGAACCCACACATCCTTGGCCCCGCCACCCTGCTGCATCGACACCACGCGCCCGCGCCGGTCCGGCGCGACCCGGACCATGCCCCCCGGCATCACCGACCAGCCACCGCGGCTGTTGCGGCAGAGCATGACGCGCAGCATGGCCGACCGGGGCTCGAGACCGTGGCTCGACCAGGTCGGTGCCGTGGAAAGGCCCACATACTCCTGTCCGATGTGGCGATCGGGCCGACTGCGGATCCGTTCCGCAATGGTCTGCCGTCCGGCGGGCGTGATGGTCTGTCCGAAGACCGGCTCCCCCCTGTCGGAAGGGAAAGCGGGCTTGACCACCAGCCGGTCAAGCTGTGCCAGCACCTGCTCCCGCTCCATGGTCTGGCCACACCACCAGGTGGCCACCGACGGCATCTTCAGTTCCTCCCCCAGCAGGCGCTGACAGAGACCTGGCAGGAAGGGCATCAGTCCCGGTGATTCGACCACGCCGGATCCCAGCGTGTTGACCACGGTGACATTGCCCTGCCGGGCCGCAGAGACCAGCCCGGCGACCCCAAGCGTGGAATCGCCGCGCAGTTCCAGCGGATCACACCAGGCCGTATCGGTGCGGCGCAGGATGACATCGACGGGCTGCAGCCCGTCCAGGGTCTTCAGATAGACATGCCCGCCACGAACCGTAAGGTCATCCGCCTCCGCCAGGGTGCAGCCGAGATGACGCGCCATGAAGGCATGTTCGAAATAGGCCTCGTTGCGAAAACCGGGTGTCAGCAGGACGATCCGCGGCTCCGCCTTGCGGCCCGGCGCGATGGCATGCAGCCCTGCCCGCATGTCACGATAGAAGGCACTGACATGGCGGACCCCGACGGAGCGCAGCAGTTCCGGGAACACCCGCTCCAGAATCTGCCGGTTCGCCAGCGCGTAACCGAAGCCGGACGGGGCCTCCGTCCGGTCCATCATCACCCGCCACTGGCCGTCAGGTGCCCGGGCCAGATCGGCACCATAGAGGTGCAGGCACGGGCGCGCAGCCATCGCCGGATCAATGCAGGACAGGAAATGCCCGGGATGGCCCGTGATCAGGGAAGCCGGCAGATGGTCGTCCCGCAACAACGACTGGTTGCCCAGAAGGTCTCGCAGCACCAGATCCAGCAGATTGGCCCGTTGCGTCAGCGCGGTCGCAAGTGCGGTCCATTCCCGGGCCGTCACCACCATGGGCACGGGGTCGAGACGCCAGGCGGGCGCGTCCGTGCCCGTGTCCGAGTAGACGTTGTAGGTGACGCCCTGTTCGCGCAGCGCCTGCTGGCCCTGCTGCCAGCGGCGTACCCATTCATCGTTGCTCAGTCCGGCCAGGAAGTCGGAGATGTCGCCCCAGCCCGCCCGGACGTCACCGTCGGGTGAGACCAGTTCGTCGAACACGCCGTCCACCGGGCTGTAGCCAAGCC
>CAXBNO010000396.1:0-3779 GCA_963976775.1 uncultured Kordiimonadales bacterium | reverse complement strand
GTGGGCACCCGTGTCTATCTGACCGACCTCGGCACCGACGATACCGCCCGGCTGGTTCGCGCGGCCCGGACACTGCAGGATTGTGGCTTCGTTGCGGTGCCGCATATCGCTGCCCGGCGGCAGCCGACGTGGGAGGCTCTGGAGGCACGTATCCGTGCCTTTGCCGAGGAAGCGGGCGTCAACGAGGCGCTGGCCATTGCCGGCAGCCCGGAGCGTCAGGCGGGACCGGTCTCTGCCTCCATCGAGATGCTGGAGAGTGGCCTGTTCGATCGCTACGGCTATGTCCGCATCGGCGTGGCCGGTCACCCGGAAGGCAGCCCCGATATTTCCGACGCGGTGCTTGATCTGGCCATCCAGCAGAAGAACGATTTCGCGACCCGCACCGATGCTGACCTTTATATCGTCACCCAGTTCGGTTTCGATGCGCACAGCTTCGTTGACTGGGCCAACCGCATCACGGCTGCAGGCAACCGGCTGCCGGTCCACATGGGTGTCGCCGGGCCGTCGAAGATCACGACCCTGCTGAAGTATGCCGCCATGTGCGGTGTCGGGCCGTCGCTCGGGTTCCTGAAGAAGCGGGCAAGCGCGATCACGGCGCTGGCCACCGGTTTCTCGCCGGAACCGGTGGTCGCACCGCTGGAGGCGGCATGGGCCGCCGATCCGGCCGGCCCCGTGCGCCAGATGCACGTCTTCCCCTTTGGCGGACTGAAGAAGACCAGTGAGTGGCTGCATGAGCGTGGCTCCTGGGTCAACGGTCTCGCCGTCGCCACAGACACACAGCCCATCCAGATCGAGGCCCGTTGATGACCCGAACCCTTGTCAGTTCCGCCACGCGTGAAGTCCTGATCGGCTTTGACCAGCCCTTCTGTGTGATCGGGGAGCGGATCAACCCCACGGGACGCAAGCTGCTCGCCGCCGAGATGAAGGAAGGCGACTACAGCCGGGTGGAAGCCGACGCGCTGGCCCAGGTTGCGGCCGGTGCCACCATGCTGGACGTCAATGCGGGCATCCCGCTGGCGGACGAACCGCGCATCCTGGCGGAGACGATCAAGCTGGTGCAGTCGCTGGTCGACGTGCCGCTGTCGATCGACAGCTCGATCATCGACGCGCTGGAGGCGGGTCTGTCGGTGTATCAGGGCAAGGCGCTGGTGAACTCGGTGACGGGCGAGGACGAGTCGCTCGCCCGCGTCCTGCCGCTGGTGAAGAGGCATGGTGCCGCCGTCGTCGCGATCTCGAATGACGAGACCGGCATCTCGACCGATCCGGACGTGCGCTTTGCGGTGGCGAAGAAGATCGTGGAGCGGGCTGCTGACTACGGCATCCCAAGTTCCGACGTTGTGGTCGATCCGCTGGTCATGCCGGTGGGGGCGATGAATGACGCCGGGCGGCAGGTGTTCCAGTTGCTGCGGCGGCTGCGGGAGGAACTGAAGGTCAACACGACCTGCGGTGCTTCCAACATCAGCTTCGGCCTGCCCAACCGGCGGGTGATGAATGGCCATTTCCTCTCCATGGCGTCCGCAATGGGCATGACCTCCGCCATCATGAACCCGCTGCATGCGGAGGACATGAACGCCATCCGCGCCGCCAACGTGCTGAACGGTTTCGACCCGGATTGCCGGACCTGGCTGAACGCCAACCGTGATCCGAACGCCGCCCCCACGGGTGGTGAGGGGGAGGGCCGTCGCAGCCGTCGTGGCAGCGAACGTCGCCGTCGCTCCGCCGCCTGACCCATTTCGGGAACCTGACATGACTGATCCAGTCGCTGACGCGCTCGTCCTGTTCATGCCGAGCGGTCGGCGCGGGCGGTTTCCGCATGGCACGCCCGTGCTCGACGCCGCGCGTTCGCTCGGTGTCTACGTCGAGAGTGTCTGTGGCGGGCGGGGCATCTGCGGTCGCTGCCAGGTGACGCCAACGGTCGGGCAGTTCGCCAAGCACAAGATCACCTCCTCGCTCGATCACCTTTCCCCGGTGGACGAGACCGAGAACCGCTATGCCCGGCGACGCAGCCTCCCCGCCGACCGGCGGCTGAGCTGTCAGGCGAAGGTGCTGGGTGATCTGGTCATCGATGTGCCGACCGACTCCGCCATCAACGCGCAGGTCATCCGCAAGCGCGCCGAGGTCCGCGACATCGAACGCGATCCGGCGACCCGGCTGGTGCTGGTGGAGGTGGAACAGCCCGACATGGCCAATCCGCTGGGCGACCTCGACCGGCTGAAGGCCGCTCTCAGGGCGGAATGGGGTATCGACGGGATTGCCGTCGATCCGCCGCTGCTGGCCCAGGTGCAGCGTACCCTGCGTGACGGCGACTGGAAGGTGACGGCGGCCATCCATGATGACGGTGACGGGCCGCTCCTGACCGGTCTCTGGCCTGGCTTGCGGGAACGCATGTTCGGGCTGGCGGTCGATATCGGCTCCACCACCATCGCCGCCCACCTGATCGACCTGATGAGCGGGCGTACCGTCGCTTCCGCAGGTACTGCCAATCCGCAGGTCCGCTTCGGTGAGGATCTGATGAGCCGGGTATCCTATGTCATGATGAACCCGGAGGGGCTGCCGGATCTGACCGAGTCCGTGCGCGGTGCCATTGCCGGGCTGGCGGCGAAGGTGGCCGGGCAGGCAGACGCGACCGTTGCGGACATCATGGAAGCGACCTTCGTTGCCAATCCGGTGATGCATCACCTGTTCCTCGGCATCGACCCGCGGGAACTCGGCGGCGCGCCCTTCGCGCTGGCGGTTTCGGGGCCGGTTGCCCTGCCCGCGCGTGAGATCGGGCTGACACTGCATCCCGGTGCACGGGTCTATGTCCTGCCCTGCATCGCGGGACACGTCGGGGCTGATGCCGCCGCCGCGACCCTGGCGGAGGCACCGCACAAGGCTGATACGCTGACCCTGCTGGTCGATGTCGGTACCAATGCCGAGATCGTGCTGGGCAACCGGCAGCGGGTGCTCGCCTGTTCCTCCCCCACCGGCCCGGCCTTCGAGGGTGCGGAGATATCCTGTGGCCAGCGGGCGGCCCCCGGTGCGATCGAGCGGGTGCGGATCGACCCGGTGACCCTGGAGCCGCGCATCAAGGTGATTGGCTGTGACGACTGGTCGGATGCGCCGGATTTCGCGACCAATGTTCCGGCAGTCGGGGTCACGGGCATCTGCGGCTCCGGCATCGTCGAGACCATCGCCGAGATGTTCCTGACCGGGATCATCACGGAGGATGGGGTGATCGATGGCACCAGGGTCGCGCAGAGCGACCGCATCCGGGCCGACGGGCGCACTTTCTCCTACGTGCTCTGGCGCGGCGACGTTGAGATCAGCATCAGCCAGAACGATGTGCGCGCGATCCAGCTCGCCAAGGCCGCGCTCTATGCCGGTATCCGGCTGCTGATGGACAAGCTGGAAGTCACGACGGTGGAACGGATCCGCCTGGCCGGGGCCTTCGGCAGCTACATCGACCCCAAGTACGCCATGGTGCTGGGCCTGATCCCCGACTGCGACCTGAAACATGTCGCCGCGGTGGGCAATGCTGCGGGCACCGGCGCGCGCATGGCGCTGCTCAATCGCGGCCACCGGCGGGAGGTCGAGCAACTGGTCAAGGACGTGGAGAAGATCGAGACCGCGCTGGAACCGAAGTTCCAGCAGCATTTCGTCAATGCCATGGCCCTGCCCAACAAGGTCGAACCCTTTCCCCATCTGGCCGCTGCCGTGGATATGCCCGCGCGACGTGATACGTCAGGTGACTGCGGTCCGGGCAGTGGCCGCAGTCACCTGACGTATCACGACGCGCG
>CAXBNO010000395.1:0-3786 GCA_963976775.1 uncultured Kordiimonadales bacterium | reverse complement strand
GCCAGGGGGCGGGCGCCGTCCTCGAGCGCGGCGCGGGCGTCCGCGATGTCCTGTCCGGTGGGGGATTGCATGCTCATTGCCGATCAGGTCCCGATACGGGCGACGACCTGACCCTCCTGAACGCTTTCCGCTTCCTCCACGAGGATCTCGGTGATGCGACCTTTGCCGGGCGCGCCGACCGGAATCTCCATCTTCATCGATTCCAGGATCATGATCTCGTCCTCTTCCTCCACCGTGTCACCGACGGCAGTGACGATCTTCCAGACCTTCCCGGCGATCTCTGATTTGACGTCCATGCTGCTTCTCCCCTTCAGTGGTGTGCGTTCATGCAGACGGTGCGATTTCCGTCGGCGCCCTTGGCGAAAGCGTCTCCCTGAACAGACTGATCAGGTGCTTTCCCGCTGTTTCGAGATTGGTCGTACCGCCATCGACAAGCGACTGGACGATCACGCCCCGGACAGCGCCCAGGATGGTTGTTGCCATCTGGTCGATATCTGTACCGGGCCTGAGTTCGCCCCGCTCCGCAGCTTCCGCCAGATGGCGGCGGAACCCCTGTCGATAGGCCTCGCCGTAGGCCTGCATGCGCGGGCGCAGTTCCGTTACCGCACCGATCGATTCCATATAGAGCTGATAGACGGTGATGGTGCCGGAGGCATCATCGCGCGCGCCCTGCAGGTGAGTGCTCATGCGGATGAACAGGGCCTCCAGCCCCTTCCTGTCACCGATCTGCCGCGCCACGCGACGTTCGAACCAGCGCTCCGAGGCATCGACGACTGCTTCGAGCAAGGCCAGTTTGGTTCCGAAGCGCGCTGCGGGCAGGCCACGGCTGTAACCGGCTTCGAGGCCGATCTGGGCCAGGCTGGTGGCGACTGACCCCTGCCGACCGATCAGCCTGATTGCCGCCGCGAGCATCTCGCGATCGGAATCATTCCGGCGTTGGGACTGGGTTCGGCGCGAAGTTGAGGAATCAGCCATGCTTCATAAACTTGTTTGTTGACCAGCAAATTAATAGACCGGACTTGATCCGGTCACAAGTGTATTGCGCGCGGCTGAGCCATGTCCGTCTGCATCAGCCCGTTCGCGGGGTTCCGTCGATCAATTCCCTGATGATGCTTTCGGCTGCGGTCATGATGTCGTCGTCGCCGAGACCGATCAGGGCCTGGACAGCGACACCATGCATGGCGGAGAGGATCAGCACTGCGTGTCTTTCCGTATCAAGTCCCGTCGGCAAGGCACCGGCCACTCTGGCACTTTCGAGGTCGCGCAGGATTCCCTGACGCCAGCGTTCATTGAGGCGCTGCACCCTGGGGCGCAATTCGGGCAATGTCGCCGCCGAATCGATGATCAGCAGGAACAGGGCGACAGTCGGTACCCGGGATTCCCGTACCGTGTCCAGATGCGCACGGATGCGCTCGCGCAGTGAATCCAGTCCGGACCGGCCCGCCAGTCGTGCCGCCAGCCGCCGCTGGAACCAGGCATCCGAGGCATCGATCACCGCCTCGAGCAGATTGGATTTCGAACCGTAGCGCTCCGTGGGCAGGCCGCGGCTGTAGCCGGCGGCCACACCGATCTTCGCAAGACTGACACCTGCGGAACCATGCTTCGCGATCAGCTCTGTCGCGGCGCGAAGCATGCGGCTGTCGGACTCGGCCCTTCGCTCCGCCTGGGTCCGACGGCTGTCGCCATTGCCTTCGCCGACAATCCCGCTCTGATCCTGATCCTGTTCCACCCGCGCTCCGAGCTCCCTTGCTGCTGTCAGCCGCTCAGTTTCTCCCGACGGACGCGAATGCCGGCCTTGTCGCGATCCCAGGTATCTCCTGTGACACCTTCTTCGCGCAGATTGACCTTCTGCACCTTCTCCGTGGGAGTCCGGGGCAACCGATCAACGATCCGAACATAGCGGGGCACCATGAAATGGGGCATCCGGGGGATCAGGAACGTGATCAGTTCGGTGGGATCGATGGTCTTCCCGGCCGCTGCCGCGACCACGATCATCACTTCGTCTTCACTGACGTCACTCTTTACTGCGATGGCTGCACATTCCTGGATTGCCGGATGCGCCAGAACCTCGGTTTCCACCTCGAAGGACGAGATGTTCTCGCCACGGCGCCGGATCGCATCCTTCATGCGGTCGACGAAGTAGAAGTTGCCGTCCGCGTCCTTGCGGAAACCGTCACCGGTATGGAACCAGCCATTGCGCCACGCCCTGGCGGTGGCTTCCGCGTTCTTGTAGTAGCCGTGGTTCATGGTCCAGGGGCAATCGGCGCGGATGATCAGTTCCCCCACCGTGCCGACCGGTACCTCGCAGTCGTTCTCGTCAACGACACGGCATTCGACGCCGTCGCGCGGCCTTCCAGCACTGTGCAGCAGGGTCGGATTGATGGGGGAGATCAGCGGACAGGAAATCTCGGTCATGTTGAACAGGGTAATGGTCTGGACCCCGAAACGTGCCCGGAATTCGGTCGGGTCGAAGTCGAATGGAACCAGCATGACAGTGCGCAGCGGGTTGTCCTGTTCCTCCGGTACAGGATCCTGCTTGGCGAGGAACTGCGCCATCACGCCCAGCAGGATGGCGAAGGTCACCTGGGTGTCCTTGATGGTCTTCCAGAAGGTGGCGGTGTTGAAGGCGTCCACGATGGAGATGGAGCCACCCATGGCCAGCATGATGTCGGCGGGCAGGGTGCCGCCGACATGAAACATCGGCAAGCTGAGCAGGTAGCGGTCATCAGCCGAGATCAGGTCGTTGCCATCCTCCCCCGGCAGGTTCGAATAGGCTGCACCGGTCATGTAGGCATGCAGGTAGGACGAGAGCACGCCCTTCGATGGTCCGGTCGTGCCGGAGGTATAGATGATGGACTGGGTGTCCCAGGGCATGATCTCCCGCGGGGGAGGGGACGGTTCGGCATCGGCTGGTGCGAGAACGTCCGCATCATGCACCGTCAGGTCCGCGCATGTGTCCAGCTTGCCGCCGAGGATGACGACGGTATCCAGCCTGGCCCTGTCGATATCCGCCAGCCTGGGTGCCAGTCCGGCATGCGCGATGATCAGACTGGCGTCGGAGTTCGCCACCACATGGGCCAGGATGCCGCCCTTGTAGGATGTGTTGATCGGGACATAGACCGCGCCGAGGTAGTTGATTGCGAACCAGACGCGCAGCGCGTCCTGCCCGTTGGGCAACCAGCTGACCACGTGGTCGCCCTGCTTCACACCCAGCTTCTCCAGCCCCGCAGCAGTGCGCCTTACCTGCTCCCGCAGTTCACGGTAGGTCCATTCGGTTCCGTCCGGAAACACCGCATAGACCTTGTCCGGTGTCTCCGCCGCGTTGCGTTCGATCAGGGGACGGGTGACACAGATGTCCGGGGCAGCCATCCGGCTGTCGATGAGAGCTTCGGTCATGAAGATGCTCCTGAGGTTTTCGTGCGGGTCGGGGTGATGGCTGCGCGCCGGATGCGAACTCCCTAGTCCATGAGCGTGGGCAGATAGGTAATGATGCCTGGGAAGATGATCAGCAGGGCAACAACAATCGCGTCCGCCACCAGGAACCACATGATCCCGCGGAAGATCGTCGACAGGCTGGCCAGGTTGCCCACGACCCCCTTTATGACGAAGACATTGAGTCCGATCGGCGGCGTGATCATCCCGATCTCCAGGAACTTCACCAGATAGACACCGAACCAGATCATGTCGAAGTTGCTCTTCTCCAGCACCGGCAGCAGCACCGGCAGGGTCAGCAACATCGCCCCAAGTGGATCAAGGAACATGCCCAGCAGCAGATAGAGCAGGGAA
>CAXBNO010000394.1:0-3787 GCA_963976775.1 uncultured Kordiimonadales bacterium | reverse complement strand
CTGCTGACGGAGAACCGTATCTTCCGCCAGCGCAATGTTGATATCGGTGGCCTGAGTGTCGAAGACGCGCTGGATTGGGGTTTCTCCGGGGTGATGCTGCGGTCATGCGGCGTGCCGTGGGACCTGCGCAAGTCGCAGCCCTATGACGGGTATGAGGCATTCGATTTCGATATTCCCGTCGGCAAGACCGGAGACTGCTTCGAGCGCTACCTGTGTCGGCTGGAGGAAATGCGCCAGTCGCTCAGGATCATCGAACAGGTGCTGGAGCGGATGCCGGATGGCCCGTCCAGTTCCGTCGACCGCAAGGTGACGCCGCCGAAGCGGGGCGAGATGAAGCATTCGATGGAAGCGCTGATCCATCACTTCAAGCTTTACACCGAAGGCTTCCATGTGCCGGAAGGCGAGGTCTATGCCGCCGTCGAGGCCCCGAAGGGCGAGTTCGGCGTCTATCTGGTCTCCGACGGCAGCAACAAACCCTACAAGTGCAAGATTTCGGCACCTGGCTATCGGCACCTTCACGCGACGGACTTCCTGTCGAAGGGCTACCAGCTGGCCGATACGGTGGCGATCGTCGGATCGCTGGACGTGGTTTTCGGGGAGATCGACCGATGAGTGGTGCTGCGGGACCCGCCGTGGAACAGCCGGCGAGCTTCGAGTTCGAGCCGGAGGTCTGGGCGCAGGCGGAAAAGATCATCGCCCGTTATCCGGAGGGGCGCCAGCAGAGTGCGGTCATGCCCCTGCTGGATCTGGCACAGCGCCAGCATGGCTGGCTGCCGCAGGCCGCGATCCGCTGTGTCGCGGAAAAGCTGGGCATGCCCTACATCCGCGCCTACGAGGTCGCGACCTTCTACACGATGTACAATCTGGCCCCCGTCGGCAAATTCCACCTGCAGCTCTGCCGCACGACACCGTGCTGGCTGCGTGGGGCGGATGATTTGCGCCGCGCCATCAAGGACAGGACCGGTCTCAGCCATGGCGGTGTCTCGGAAGACGGCCAGTTCTCGCTGGTGGAGGTCGAGTGCCTGGGCGCCTGCTGCAATGCACCCATGATCCAGATCAATGACGATTTCTACGAGGATCTGGACTACGAAAGCTGCACCAGTCTGCTGGACCGGCTGGCGAAGGACGATGTGCCCGCGCCGGGTCCGGTGAATGGCCACCGGTTCTCGGAACCGGCCGAGGGGCGCAAGACGTTGCTGGATCGTGTCGAGGGGGCATCCTGATGCTGCAGGACAAGGATCGTATCTTCACCAATCTCTACGGTGACCAGCCCTGGAACCTTGCTGACGCGCGGAAGCGTGGCGTCTGGGACAATACCAAGGCGCTGCTCGACATGGGTCCGGACAACATCGTCGGCCAGATCAAGGAATCAGGTCTGCGTGGCCGGGGTGGTGCCGGTTTCCCGACCGGGCTGAAGTGGTCCTTCATGCCGAAGGAATCGGACGGGCGTCCGTCCTATCTCGTCGTCAACGCCGACGAATCCGAGCCCGGCACCTGCAAGGATCGCGAGATCATGCGCAATGATCCGCACCGGCTGCTGGAGGGCTGCCTGGTGGCGGGATTCTCCATGAGGGCGCGCGCGGCATACATCTATATCCGCGGCGAGTTCGTCATGGAGGCGCGGGTACTTCAGGCCGCGATCGAGGAAGCCTATGAGGCTGGCCTGATCGGCAAGAACGCCTGCGGGTCGGGCTATGACTACGACATCGTGCTGCATCGTGGTGCCGGGGCCTATATCTGCGGTGAGGAGACGGCGCTGATCGAAAGCCTGGAGGGCAAGAAGGGCCAGCCGCGGCTGAAGCCGCCTTTCCCGGCGGCTGTGGGTCTGTATGGCTGTCCCTCCACGGTGAACAATGTCGAATCCATAGCGGTGGCACCGGAAATCCTGCGGCGTGGCGCGGCCTGGTTCGCCGGTCTGGGCCGCCCGAACAATACCGGGACCAAGCTGTTCTGCGTTTCGGGGCACGTCAACACGCCCTGCAACGTCGAGGAGGAAATGGGCATCCCGCTGAAGGAACTGATCGAGAAGCATTGCGGCGGCGAGATCGGAAGAGCGTCGTGTAGGCGATCGCCAATCTGGCGCATTTCTACATGCATGAGAGCTGCGGGCAGTGTACCCCTTGCCGGGAAGGCACCGGCTGGATGTATCGGGTGCTGACCCGGATGGTGCGCGGTCAGGCTTCCGTGGGGGAGATCGACCAGCTCTACGAGGTGACGAAGCAGGTCGAGGGCCACACGATCTGCGCCCTGGGGGATGCGGCCGCCTGGCCGATCCAGGGCCTGATCAGGCATTTCCGGCCAGAGATGGAGCGCCGGATACTGGAATATCGCAAGCAGGCCGCCTGAGGGCTGCGCGCGCGAACTGGGAACGATAGAGGGAACGGCAGGAAGCCATGCCGAAGCTGACAGTAGACGGGATCGAGGTTGAGGTGCCGGCAGGTGCCACGGTGCTGCAGGCCTGTGAGGCTGCGGGCCGGGAAATTCCCCGGTTCTGCTATCACGAGCGCCTGTCCATTGCGGGTAACTGCCGCATGTGCCTGGTGGAGATGGAGAAGGCGCCGAAGCCTATCGCCAGCTGTGCCATGCCGGCCGGTGACAACATGGTCATCCACACGGACTCGCCGACGGTGAAGAAGGCGCGTGAAGGCGTGATGGAGTTCCTGCTGATCAACCATCCGCTCGATTGCCCGATCTGCGACCAGGGCGGCGAGTGCGACCTGCAGGACCAGGCTATGGCCTATGGCCGGGGCGGCAGCCGCTACGAAGAAAACAAGCGCGCCGTTGACGACAAGTATATGGGTCCGTTGGTCAAGACGATCATGACACGCTGTATCCAGTGCACGCGCTGCGTCCGCTTCGTGGCGGAGGTGGCTGGTGTGGAAGAGATCGGCATGATCTCCCGCGGCGAGAATGTGAACGAGGAATGGATTTCCGACAAAACCCGGTTCGTATGGGACGGTCTGGCCCGCCAGCGCCTCGACCGGCCTTACGTTCGTGTGAACGGCAAGCTCGCTCCGGCAACATGGGGTGATGCGTTCGCCGCTGCCAAGACCGCGCTTTCAGTGCCAGCTGAAAAGATCGGCGTTGTCGCCGGAGACCTGATCGAAGTCGAGCAGGCGAAGGCCGCTCTCGACCTGTTCCGCGCTTTGGGCGTCCAGAATACCGACTGCCGTCCTGAAGGCGCCGCATACGGTACTGACGGCGTGCGTGAACGCTACATCCTCAACCCGACGCTGATGGGTGTGGAAGACGCAGATGCCCTGTTGCTGATCGGCACGAACCCGCGTGTTGAAGCCTCTGTCTGGAACGCGCGCATTCGCAAATCCTGGCTCTGGGGCGATCTCAAGGTTGGCATGGTCGGCCAAGCGGCTGATCTGACTTATGATTATGATCATCTCGGCGCCGGCGGCGATGCGCTGGCCAATGTTGCCGACAGCGATTTCTACAAGGTTCTGAAAGACGCCAAGCGTCCGATGATCGTGGTCGGGGAAGGTGCATTGTGCCGCGAAGATGGCCAGGCGATCCTGGCTGCGGCGCAGAGACTCGCTCTCGATGTAGGCGCTGTGGCAGACGGCTGGGCTGGATTTGGCGTTCTGCACAATGCTGCTGGGCGTGTCGGCGCACTGGATGTGGGTTTCGTGCCCGGTGAGAACGGCAAACCAACATCGCAAATCCTTGGCGGCGGACTGGATACAATTGTCCTGCTCGGGGCAGACGAGGCCGATTTGTCCGGGCTTGGCGGCGCGACAGTCATCTATGTCGGGTCACATGGCGATGCAGGCGCTGC
>CAXBNO010000393.1:0-3801 GCA_963976775.1 uncultured Kordiimonadales bacterium | reverse complement strand
TCACGTCATAGGCCGGTTTCGGCTCCGGCTTGCGCCAGGCCATCTTCCAGCCCCGGTTGCCCGTCAGGCCTTCCTTCAGCAGCCGCAGCGCGGAATATTCACCCAGCATCGGGCACCCCTCACCCTTCATCCCGTCCCGGCTGAAGCCTAGCAGTCGGTGGCCGCGCCCGCCCTGCCGGAAATCGACAGGATCAGCCGGAATCTGTCTCCAGCACGACCTTGGCGTGATCGCGTACCGCATAGCAATAGGCGCAACCATGGGCGCAACTGTCATAGCGGCCGATGTCGCAGCTTTCGGCACAGGCGCAGCCGGGCCGGTTGCCCTTCTGCCGCGCGCCGATCCGGGTCCCGGCGATGTCGGAAAGCCGCGCCACGTCGATGCAGGCGGCAGGGCGCAGCGGATCGGCCAGCAGATGCGGCTGGGAGCAGAGCGTGGGTGTCAGCCCGTGATCGGTGGCGATCTGGCCGAGTTCGGCCAGCAGTTCCCGCTTGGCAGCGTCGTCCGGGTCTTCCACGATCACGTCAGGCGCCAGCCGTTTCAGGTTCCGGGTGGACTTGGCGTAGAGCGTCGCGGCGGAGAAGGTCACCTCATCCACATGCGGCGCGATCCGCTCCGCCAGCCGACGGAAGTTCTGCCGATGAAACGCCGGTGATGTCAGGTCGGTCCAGAGCACCGGGTCGTAGCGCCAGACGACGGCGCGCGGCCCGAACGTCGCGGCCAGCCAGGCGATCTCCCGCACTGCATGCGCCACCGGCGGCACGCCGCGTTCCAGCACCGCCGGATAGCCGGTCACCGTATAGGTGACCATGAAGGGGGCCACAGCGCGGGCCGCACTCAGCCCATCGCGAAACGGGCGCATGTTGCGGGTCCAGAAGACAAGCGCATCCACATCATCCGGTCGCAGCGACACGCGGTACGGCTTCGCGCCGTAGGGGTTGGGCACGTCCACATGCCCGACCCGCAGGCGGTCCTGAAACCAGATCCCGTGAAACGCCGGTATGTCGCTGCGGTAGCTGGCGGAGATGATCATGGCCGGAGATATAGGCCAGACTGCGCCGCCGGACTATCGCCACGGACTTGGCAAGCCTATCCTGCCGCCCCATTTCGCCAGAAGTCCTGATCCGGAGTCCCCCTTGCGCCACAGCACATCCAGTGAACCGACCGGCCCGCTCGAATGGGCCGTGCTGCTGCGGCTGCTGCCCTATCTCTGGCCCGCGGGGGAAAAGGGGCCGAAGCTGCGGATATTCATCGCGGCACTCTGTCTTGCCGGTTCGATCGCTGCGGGGGCCGGGGTGCCTTTCCTGCTGAAGTATGCCGTCGACGCGCTGGACGGCACCAGCCAGACCCTGATGGTCGCCGTGGCCTTCGTGATCGCCTATGGCGCGGCGCGGGTGCTGCAGCAGGGGCTGGCGCAGGCGCGCGACGCGGTGTTCTCCGCCGTGGGCCAGCGGGCGGCGCGCAATGTCGGGCGGCGGGTGTTCCAGCGACTGCATGAACTGTCCTATCGCTTCCACACCGAGCGCCGGACAGGGGCGCTGCATCAGGTCATCGACCGGGGTGCCAAGGCCATCGACTTCCTGCTGCGCATGGCCCTGTTCAACGTGCTGCCCACCATAGGCCAGGCGCTGATCTTCTGCGGCATCCTGGTGATCGAGTACAATGTCTGGTTCGCGGTCGCGACGCTGGCGACTGTGGTCGGCTACATCGGTTTCACCTTCATCGTCACCGAATGGCGCATCGGCATCCGGCGCGAGATGAACAAGCGCGACGAGCAGGCCAACGGCAGCGCCATCGACAGCCTGCTGAACTTCGAGACCGTGCGCTATTTCGCCAACGAGGACTATGAGGTCGATCGCTTCGACGGTCGCCTGGCCCGCTACGAGAAGGCCGCCGTGCGCTCCCAGGTCAGCCTCGCCTTCCTGAACACCGGCCAGGGTTTCATCGTGGCGCTGGGACTGGTCATCGTCATGGCCATGGCCGCGAACGGCGTCGTCAACGGCAACATGACCATAGGCGACTTCGTGCTGGTCAATGCCTTCCTGATCCAGCTCTACATGCCGCTCAACCTGCTGGGCATGGTCTACCGCGAGGTGAAGCAGAGCCTGACGGACATGGAGAAGATGTTCAGCCTGATTGACCGGGACGTGGAAGTGGAGGACGCGCCGAACGCCCCTGCCCTGAGGTTCGAGGGCGGCAACCTGCGGTTCGAGGATGTGCAGTTCGGCTATGACGCGCGCCGCGCCGTGCTGGCGGGCATCTCCTTCGAGGTGCCTGCGGGCCGGACAGTCGCGGTGGTCGGCTCCTCCGGCGGTGGCAAGTCCACGCTGACCCGGCTGCTGTTCCGGTTCTTCGATGTCGGCGCGGGGCGGATCAGCATCGATGGTCAGGACATTCGCGGCGTGACGCAGAAGTCGCTGCGCCGCCATCTTGGCGTGGTGCCGCAGGACGTGGTGCTGTTCAACGACACGCTGGAACACAATATCCGCTATGGCGATCTGACCGCCGACGATGCGGCCCTGAACCGCGCCATCGACCAGGCCCAGTTGCGTGCCCTGATCGGCAATCTGCCGGACGGGCTGAAGACCATGGTCGGCGAACGCGGCCTGAAGCTTTCCGGCGGCGAGAAGCAGCGCGTCGCCATTGCCCGCATGATGCTGAAGGATCCCGGCATCATGATCTTCGACGAAGCCACCTCCGCCCTCGACACCGCGACGGAGCGGGAGATCCAGCGTGCCCTGCGGAATGTCTCGCAGGGACGCACCACCCTGATGATCGCCCACCGGCTCTCCACGGTGGTGGAGGCGGACGAGATCATTGTCCTCGACCAGGGCCGCATCGCGGAGCGCGGCAGTCACGCCAGCCTGCTCAGCCAGAACGGCCTCTACACCGCCATGTGGCAGCGCCAGCAGGCGGAGCGGGAGGAGGAAGCCGCAACGGCACCCGAAACGGTGGCGACAGCGGCGGCGGAGTAATAGTCACCGCTCTCCGGGTTTCCGCAGGGCATTGTTGGCGGAACGGGCGATGGAGGCTGAATCGAGGCCGAAGTGACGGTAGAGGTCGGCGACGGTGCCGGTCTGGCCGAAGTGCTCCACTCCCAGCGGGATTGTCCGGTGCCCGCCAACGGCGCCCAGCCATGACAATGTCGCCGGATGGCCGTCGGTGACGGTCAGGACCGTGCAATGGGCCGGCAGGGTGGAGAACAGCGTTTCCACATGGCTGCTGGCGCGGCGGTTGCCACGGCTGCGGTCGCGCTGCGCTGCGGTCCAGCCTGCATTCAGCCGGTCGGCGGAGGTGACGGACAGCACCGCCACATCGCGATGGTGCTGGGCCAGCTTTCCGGCGGCGTCAATGGCCTCGTTCGCCACCGCGCCCTGATAGGCCACCACCAGTTCACAGCCCGGCCCCGGCGGTCGCATCCAGTAGGCGCCATCGATGACGTTCTGCGCAAAATCCGGATTGGGGCGTCGGCCCGGCTGTTCGAGAGGGTTCGTGGTCAGGCGCAGATAGACTGAGCCACCGGTCTCGTCGCGCAGCCAGGTCCGCTCATCGGGGTCTCCCTCCCCGTCGTTCTGCATGTATGCGAAGGCCCAGCGCATGATGATGGCCAGTTCGTCAACGAAGGCAGGCTCGAAGGCCGCCAGCCCGTCCTGCGCCATGCCGATCAGCGGCGAGCCGATGGACTGGTGCGCGCCCCCCTCCGGGGCCAGCGTGATGCCGGACGGGGTACCGACGATCATGAAACGCGCATCCTGGTAGCAGGCATAGTTCAGGGCATCGAGACCGCGCGCGACAAACGGGTC
>CAXBNO010000392.1:0-3803 GCA_963976775.1 uncultured Kordiimonadales bacterium | reverse complement strand
TGAATGACATCAGTCAGGACAGGCTGGACGAGGCGATGGAGACCATCGACGGCAACCTGGCACGCCAGGCCGGTCGCGGTCGCATCTCCGAAGATGATCGCCAGTCCGCCCTGCGCCGCATCGTCCCCTCCACGGATCTCGCCCTGGTCGGCAAGTCCGATCTGGTGATCGAGGCCGCGACCGAGGACGAAGCGCTGAAGAAGCGCATCTTTCAGGGCCTGACCGAGCATCTGGGCGAGCAGACACTGATCGCCTCCAACACCTCCTCGATCTCCATTACCCGGCTGGCTTCGACCACCGACCGGCCGGAACGGTTCATGGGCATGCACTTCATGAACCCGGTTCCCGCCATGAAGCTGGTGGAGCTGATTCGCGGTATCGCGACCGAGGACACGACCTTCAATGCCGTGCGCGAAGTGGTCGTGCGCCTCGACAAGACACCGACGGCTGCCGAGGACTTCCCCGCCTTCATCGTCAACCGCATCCTGCTGCCGATGGTGAACGAGGCCGTCTATACGCTGTACGAGGGTGTCGGCTCCGTCGATGCCATCGACACGGCCATGAAGCTGGGCGCGAACCACCCGATGGGACCGCTGGAACTGGCCGACTTCATCGGACTGGATACCTGCCTTGCCGTCATGCAGGTGCTCTATGACGGCCTGGCCGACTCCAAGTACCGTCCCTGCCCGCTGCTGGTGAAGTACGTGGAGGCCGGCTGGCTCGGCAAGAAGACCAATCGCGGCTTCTACGACTACCGCGGCGACGTCCCCGTCCCGACGCGCTGACAAACCTCTTTCTGATCGATAGACCCTGCTCGCAGGGTCGTGGTCGTTGCGCACCAGGCCCACATCCAGACTGCATGATTCAGTTCGTGCGTCATTTGTTCACTCAGGGTTCCGATTACAATGAATATATCCTTTCGTTAGCTTGTACGTAACGAAAGGAACAAAGGAAAACGCATGTCCCTGTTTGATGATGAGCGTGCATCGCGGCAGGGTCGGATGGTCCCCATCTCGACTGCAGGCGGCAGGGCGACAGCCTTTGTGTGTCGACTTTATTTTCTGGGCTGACAAATTCTGTCTTCCCTGCAAAGAGCAACGAGCGCCATCCGATCCCGCATGAACCAGGCCTCTATGCCCGGAGAAACATCGTTGAGCGCTTCTGCACCATGAAGGGTGTGCGGCGACCTGTGACACGCTTCGAAAAGCGGAAACGAAACTTCCTCTCCATGATCCGCATCTTCGCTATCCGATGCTGGATCAATTGAGTCCTCACCCTAAATCTGTCGATCAAATGGTGGAAGCGCCACCGGCCCGCCCGTGTGTTCAGGGCGAGCCGGTCGGGCACAGCATGATACGTCCTACTGCGGGACGCTGCCCTCGATCCCCTCGACATAGAAGTTCATGCCCAGCAGGTCGCCGTCGGGGGCTGTTTCGCCTGCCTTCAGCCAGACAGATCCATCCTGGCGGTTCAGCGGGCCGGTGAAGGGATGCAGGGTACCGGCGGCGATGGCCTTGCGGGCTGCTTCCGCCTCCGCCACCACATCGGCAGGCAGGTTGGTGTTGTAGGGTGCCAGCGCGACCATGCCGGTGCTGAAACCGCCCCAGGTGTCTTCCGACGTCCACTCACCATCCAGCGCCGCCTTGACGCGGGCGATGTAATAGGGAGCCCAGTTGTCGATGATCGCGGTCATCTGGGCGCTGGGGCCGAAGCGGGACATGTCGGAGGCCTGGCCGAAGGCGCGGATGCCCGCATCCTCCGCGATCTTCATCGCCGCCGGTGAATCCGTGTGCTGCATCAGGATGTCGGCGCCCTGGTCGATCAGGGCCCGTGCGGCGTCGGCTTCCTTGCCCGGATCGAACCAGGTGTTCACCCAGATCACCTTGAACTGAACCCTGGGGTTGACGCTGCGCGCAGCCAGGAAGGCCGCGTTGATGCCGCGCACCACTTCCGGGATCGGGAAGGAGGCGACATAGCCGACCGTGTTCGATGTGGTCATCCGGCCCGCGATCAGGCCCAGGATGTGCCGCCCCTCGTAGAAGCGGGAGGAATAGGTGGCGAGATTGGCAGTGCGCTTGAAGCCTGTGGCGTGTTCGAACTTCACCTTGCCGAAGCTCTTCGCCACCTTCACCGTCGGATTCATGAAGCCGAACGATGTGGTGAAGACCATGTCGTTGCCGCTCTGGGCCAGTTGACGGATCACCCGTTCCGCATCGGGACCGTCGGAAACGCTCTCGACGAAGCTGGTCTCGACCCGGTCACCGAAGGCTTCCTCGATTGCCTTGCGGCCCTTTTCGTGCTCGTAGCTCCAGCCGAGATCGCCAACCGGACAACAGTAGACGAAGCCGACCTTCAGCTTCTCCTCCGCCTTGGCCACACCACCGATCGCCAGAGCCGCGACCGCTGCCGCGATTCCGACCGTCATCGTCCTGAACAGATTCATGCCTTGATACCCCTGTAACTTGCCTGACACTCAGGTAGCACCAGATGGCAGGCAGCACCAGATGGCAGGCAGCACCAGATGGCAGGCAGCACCAGACGGGCTTCACATCACGACCCGCATTGCCCGACACCGGACGATCAGCGATAAGGTCAGCAGAAACTTCAACAGGAGGGACGACCATGGCAGGCAAGATCGACGCAAGGCTGAAGGAACTGGGGATCGAGCTGCCACAGGCGGCATCACCGGCGGCGAACTATGTGCCCTACGCGGTCAGCGGCAATCTGGTCTTCGTCGCCGGGCAGGTCCCGTTCTGGAACGGCGAGCTGAAGTACATCGGTCGCCTGGGCCATGATACCGACATCGAGACCGGACAGGCGGCGGCCCGCACCTGCGCCCTGAACATCATCGCCCAGGTACGTGCGGCCTGCGGCGGCGACCTGGATCGCGTGAAGCGAATCGTGAAGATCGGCGTCTTCATCAACTCGACACCTGACTTTGACAAGCAGCCGGTCGTGGCCAACGGCGCCTCCGATCTGCTGGTGGAAATCTTCGGCGACGCCGGACGTCATGCCCGGTTCGCGGTCGGCAGCAACGTCCTGCCCATGGGCGTCGCGGTCGAGATCGATGCGGTCGTGGAAATTGAATGAACCCTGCTGACTGGCTGACGACCCTTCCCCTGGCCCACCGTGGCCTGCACCGTCCCGGCAGTTCGTGCCCCGAGAACAGCATGGCTGCCCTGGCAGCGGCGCGCCGGGCCGGGTTCGGTGCCGAGATCGATGTGCAACTGTCTGCGGATGGCGCGGTCATGGTGTTCCATGACCGGCGGCTGCTGCGCCTGACCGGTATACGTGGACGGTTTGGCGCGCGGCGCGCCAGAGACCTGTCCCGCCTGCGGTTGAAGGGCGGGCGACAGACCATTCCAACCCTGAGACAGGTGCTGCGGGAATTCGGCGACCTGCCCCTGCTGATCGAACTGAAGATGGCGGAAGATGGCCGCACCGATCTCGCCCCGGCGGTTGCCGGACTGCTGGCCGGACACCCCGGACCCGTGGCCGTGCAGAGCTTCGACCCGGCCCTGGTTGGGTGGTTTGCCGAAAACTGTCCTGCGGTCCGCCGTGGACTCATCGCCTATCAGAACCGCAACTTTGGCCACAAGGTCGTGGAACCGCGGTTCCGGCCGGAATTCCTGGAGCTGGCAAGACCTGATTTCCTCGCCTGGGATGTGCACAGCCTACCGGTCGCCTTGCGGCTGACCGGCGATCTGCCGGTCCTCACATGGACCGTCCGCAGCCCGCGTGATCGCCATCAGGCAGCGCAGCACGCCACCAACATCATCTTCGAGGGCTGGCAGCCACGTCAT
>CAXBNO010000391.1:0-3809 GCA_963976775.1 uncultured Kordiimonadales bacterium | reverse complement strand
TCTCCCCCAGCAGGGCATGAATCGTGCCCTGCCCGACGGTCAGGTCGATCTGGTTGCTGGCCACGATCCCGGGAAATGAACGGGTCAGGCTCTCGAGTTGCAGAAGCGGGGTCGTGGTCATGGTTTCCCAGCAATACACGCGGATCGAAACCGACGCCATACCGGTGCTGCCAAACCGGATCGAATGCCGTTATGCTGCTGCCCGGTTTGCAAATGGGGAGCACCGACATGACCGACACACCCGCCTTCGAACTGCAGCACTGCCTGATGCCGGCTGACCAGATCCTGCCGCTGCTGGAGGGCAAGCGGGAGCGCAGCAAGGGCCGTGTCATGGATCCCAAGGCCCAGGTGGTGGCGGAGTTCTCCCGCTCCGTCAGGGTGCCCGGCTATTTTCCGCCGCTGCCCGAACTGCGCCAGCAAATCCGCACGCTGGTGCAGTTGCTCGACACCCCCGCGCCGGAGCTGAAGCGGATCGAGGACATCCAGGTGCCGGGGGCGGAGGGGCCGGTGAATGCGCGTGTCTATGCCGACAGCGACGGCCCCCTGCCGGTGCTGGCCTTCTTCCATGGCGGCGGCTGGGTCCAGGGCGATCTGGAATCGCATCATGGTCTCTGTGCCCATTTCGCCAAATGGTCCGGGGCCATGGTGGTGGCCATTGACTACCGCCTGTCGCCTGAGACGAAGTTTCCCGGCGGTCTGAACGACTGCATCACCGCCTACGGCTGGCTGCGCGAGCATGCGGCAGAGATTGGCGGCGATCCGGCGCGCGTGGCCGTTGGTGGTGACTCGGCGGGGGGCAATCTCTCGATCGCGGTCAGCCAGCAGGTGGCGGCAGCGGGGCAGGTGGTGCCAGACTTCCAGTGGCTGATCTATCCGGCCACCGATTTCGCCATGACCGCCGCCTCGCATGATGAATTCATCGAGGGCGCGATCATCCCGCGCGACCGGGTCCTCTGGTATCGCGACCAGTATCTGACGCAGGAATCGGATGGCAAGGACGTGCGCGCGTCACCGCTGCTGGCCGAGAGCCTGGAAGGCCAGCCGCCCGCGCTGATCCAGACCGCCGGGTTCGATCCGCTGCGTGACGAGGCGCTGGACTATGCCAACCGCCTGCGCGATGCCGGTGTCCACACCACGCACCATGAGTATCCGGGCCAGATCCATGGCTTCATGATGCTGACAAGGGCGATCCCGGAGGGTCTGGAGGCCATCCGCGAAGGCGCCGACTACGCCAGGCGTCACTGGGGGCTCTGAGCGCGCGCAGGCCGCAGGGTCATCAGCCTCAACCCGCAGTCAGTTCCTCGATGATGCGGAACTTCTGCACCTTGCCCATGGGGTTGCGGGGCAGTTCCGCCGTCACGATGACCCGGCGCGGCACCTTGTAGCCGGCCAGCCGTTCGCGGCAGAACGTCTCCACCGCATCCGGTTGCAGCTCCGGGTCGCGGCTGACGATCATCGCCGTCACCAGTTCACCCCAGCGATCATCGGGCAGACCGACCACGGCGGCCTCGATGATGTCGGGGTGTTCGTGCAGGATGCGCTCCACCTCGGCGGTATAGATGTTCTCCCCGCCGGAGATGATCATGTCCTTCTTGCGGTCAACGATGCAGAGCCGCCCGTCCGGCTGCCAGATTCCGACGTCGCCGGACATGACATAGCCCTGCGCATGGCCTTCCGGGCGGTGCCAGGCGGCCTCCGTCGCATCGTCGCGCCCGAGATAGCCGGAGAAATGGGTCAGCGCCTTGACGCCGACTTCCCCCGGTTCGCCCACCGGGCAGGGCTGCCCCGCCTCGTCGAACACCGCGACCTCGTTGCCGAAGGTGGGCCAGCCGACCGAATGGGCCAGCAGGGTCTCCCGCTCCTTGACCTCGAAGGTGACCCAGCCCCCTTCCGTCCAGCCATAGGCTTCCGCGATCTGGGCGTTGGGGAACATCTCCAGGCACTGTTTCGTCAGGGACAGGGGTCCCGGCGCGCCGGAGGAGATCATGAAGCGGAAGGCACTGATCGGCGGACAGTCCTGCCTGCGCCATTCCTCCGCGATCATCGTTGTCATGGAGGGGACGAGGAAGGCGAAGGTGGAGCGCTCCGCCAGTTCCTCCATCGCCAGCGGGGCCTCGAAGGTCTGCATGATGCGGATGCGGGCACCGATGGCCAGCGCCGCGAAGGACAGCCCGGCATAGGACAGGTGGAACAGCGGACCAGGCACCAGCATCACGTCGCGGGCGGTCAGGCCGAACTCCCAGCCCCAGCGCATGCAGGATGTCAGATAGTGGTCGTTGGAATAGAGCGCGCCCTTCGGGAATCCCGTGGTGCCGGAGGTATAGCCGACCACCGCATGCTCCGCCCCGCGCCCCGCTTCGCCCAGCACCAGGGGGCCGGACCGGTCCGGTGTGGCGATGCTGTCGGCATCGATGATGGTCGCACCGGTCGCCGCGGCGAGGGTCCGCGCCGCCTCCATGTAGGGTTCGGCGGCAAGGATCAGCTTCGCGTCCGAATCCTCGATCACGAACTGCATCTCCGGCGGGGCCATGCGGCTGTTGACCGGCACCGCCCCGGCGTTTGCCCACTGGCAGGCCATGTAGGCCAGCACATGGTCGGACGCGTTGGGCAGCAGGATGCCGACCATGGGGCCGTGCCGTCCCGCCGCGACACCCCTGATCGCATCGGCCAGCGCCAGGATGCGGTCCCGGACCTGGCCATAGCTGAGGGTCGGGCCGCCCTGCAGCACCTCGATGGCGACGCGGTCGGGATGATTGACGCAGCGGTTCAGAATGGTCTCGGCAAGGGTCAGGCGCATGGCGATCAGCTCCGCGTCACGATCATGGAGGCATTCTGTCCGCCGAAGCCGAAGGAATTGACCTGCACCACGTCGAATTCCTGATCCTTCGGACGCCCGGTGACGATCTCGAACTCGGCGGCCGGATCGGGGTCGGTGGTATTGGCGGTATGGGCGAAGCGGCCATCGGCCATGCCCAGCAGCCCCTCGATCAGGGCCATGCCACCCGAGGATGCGCCGGAATGCCCGGTATGGCCCTTCAGCCCCGTCACCGGCAGCGGCGATTTCCGGCCGGATGCCTTGCCATGCACCAGGTTGATGGCATTGATCTCCGCCGTGTCGCCCTTCGGTGTCGCCGTGGCATGGGCGAACAGGCCGCCGACATCGGTCGCACCCAGCCCGGCGTTGCGCAGGGCCTTCTGCATGGCGCGGGCCTCCCATTCCCCGCTCGGGTCGGGGGAGGAGGGATGATAGCTGTCGGCCAGCGAGCCATAGCCGCGCAGGTAGCCAAGTATCCTGGCACCACGGGCCTTCGCATGGCTCTCCCGCTCCAGCACGATCATCGCGGAGCCTTCGCCGACCACGATGCCGGAGCGGTTGACGTCGAAGGGCAGCATGGCGCGTTTCGGGTCCTCGATCGGTCCCTCCATGCCATAGGCGCCGCCAGCGTAGTACATGGCGGGCACGAAATCGCCGTCCTGGGTGCCGTCGGACAGGGCCAGCCCGCCCTCCGTGCCGCCAGCCACGATCACGTCCGCCTCACCCGCGCGGATCAGGTTTGCCGCCGTGCCGATGGCATCCAGCGAACTGGCGCAGGCGGTCGTCACGGTCAGGTTGGGACCATGCAACCTGTAATGCAGCGCCACCTGCGCTGCGGCCATGTTGGCCCAGACCTGAAGCTGGGTCTTGCGCGGCACCGCCGTCGGTCCCTGGGTATCCAGCATGTACTGCGCCTTCTGGAAGGCACGGACGCCACCGCCGGAGGTGCCGTGGACGACCCCGGTCCGTTCCGCGTCGAAGCCGCCGCCATCCA
>CAXBNO010000390.1:0-3812 GCA_963976775.1 uncultured Kordiimonadales bacterium | reverse complement strand
GGCCTGGGCCAATGCCGACAATGCGCTGCAGATCCATGGCGGCAACGGCTTCGCGCTGGAGTACGAGATCAGCCGCATCCTCTGCGACGCCCGCATCCTGAACATCTTCGAAGGGGCCGGCGAGATCCAGGCCCAGGTCATCGCCCGGCGTCTGCTCGAAGGCGCGAACTGACAGCCAGTGTGGCGTGGCGGTCCGTCGGGACCGCTGCGCCTGCCGGTTTCTGGCCGCTTGACCTTCCAGCGGCAGGAACGCCGAGACTTCACGCCTGTGCAGGTCGAGGAGGATCCCCGTGTCACCGATACGTCTGATCATCGTGCTCGTGCTGGCCGGACTGACCGGCGCCACCGTCATCTGGTTGCTGGTTCGCGGCAGCGCGTCTGACAGTTCACTGGCGCATCAGGTCGCAGTGACCGTGCCGCAGCTTTCCGGTGCCGCCGCATCCGGCAAGGTCGTCTTCGACAGGAACTGCGTCGCCTGCCATGGCGCCAACGCCGCGGGCGGACAGGGCGGCCCGCCGCTGGTCCACAAGATCTACGAACCCGGCCATCATGCCGACATCAGCTTCGTGCTGGCGGTGAAGAATGGCGTGCGCCAGCATCACTGGTCATTCGGCAGCATGCCCCCGATACCCGGCGTCTCCGAAGCCGAGGTCGGGCAGATCATCACCTATGTCCGGACTCTGCAGCGCGCCAACGGCATCCGCTGAACGGCAAGGTTTCACTTGAACCGATCCGGCGACGACAGCAGGCTAGTCGCTTCAGCGCGGACCACAGCCCGACCCGGCAAGGTTGCGCGCCAACCTGGGAGGGTACCATGTCAGCCGTTGTCACACTGGAACTGAGGATCAAGGACGAAGCCTGGGAGACGTTCCGCACCGAGTTTCCGAAGATCCTGCCCGACACGCTGGCCTTCGAAGGCTGCGAGGCGCTCAAGGGCGCCATCGACGAGGAAAGCAGGACCATCTTCCTGTACGAGCAATGGCGCGACGCCGCCGACCACAAGAAGTACATGGCCTGGCGGCAGGAACGCGGCGACCTGGACCAGATGGGCAAGGCCCTGCGGGAGCCGCCGATCCTGCGCACCATGGGCATGATGGACATCTGATCCGCCCCATGTCCGCCGGCATTCCAGCGCCCGGTGCGCAAGCCGCTGTCGACCCTGCCATGTCGCGCGCGCATCAGTGCGGGTCGGTGGCGGCGTAGCGCCAGGGCCGGTGAAGTAGCATGAACGTGGCATGACTTCTTCTGGCGGAGGACGGGTGAGATGAAGACCCATGCACGGGCAGTGGTGATCGGTGGCGGTGTCGTCGGTGTTTCGACACTGTATCACCTGGCGAAGAAGGGCTGGTCCGATGTCGTGTTGCTGGAGCGCAACGAGCTGACATCCGGGTCCACCTGGCACGCCGCCGGGCTGCTGCCGCTGTTCAACCTGTCCTACTCCGTCGGCCAGATCCACAAGTACTCGGTGCGCCAGTACGGCGAACTGCAGGCGGAGACAGGCCAGGACGTCGGCCTGCGCCGCGTCTCCAACATCCGCCTGGCCTCATCGAAGGAGCGGATGGACGAGTACCTGCAGTATGCCGGAGTGGCGGAGACCATTGGCGTCGATGTCCGCCAGTTGACCCCGAAGCAGGTGAAGGAGATCTGGCCGCTGTGCACCACCGACGATCTGGTGGGCGCGATCCAGCATCCCGACGACGGCTACGTGCAGCCCGCCGACCTGACCCAGGCCTTTGCCACGGGCGCCCGCCAGCGCGGCGCCACGATCTATCGCCAGACCCGCGTCACCGCCATCGACCGCACCGCCTCCGGGGAGTGGAAGGTGACCACCGACAAGGGCGAGATCACCTGCGAGCACCTGATCTCCGCCACCGGCAACTTCGTGCAGCAGACCGGACAGATGCTGGGCCTGAAGATCCCCGTGATCCCGGTGGAGCATCAGTACATCGTCACGGAGGCACATCCCGACATCCTGGCCCGCAAGGAACAGGGCCTGCCGGAGATGGGTGTGCTGCGCGATTCCAATGCGTCCTGGTACATGCGCGAGGAACGCGGTGGCCTGCTGCTCGGCCCCTACGAGAAGGGCGCACCCGCCTGCTACATCAACGGCCCGAAGCCGGACGCAGAGTTCGAACTGTTCCAGGAGGATCTGGAGCGGCTGGAACCCCATATCGAAAGCGCCATCTTCCGCGTGCCTGCCTTCGGCGAGGTTGGCGTGAAACAGGTCTACAACGGGGCCATCTGCTACACCCCGGACGGCAGCCCGATCATCGGCCCGGCGTGGGACATGCCCAACCTCTGGCTCAACGAGGGGCACAGTTTCGGCATCACTGCGGCTGGCGGCGCAGGCTGGCAGCTCGCCGAATGGATCGTCGACGGGGAGCCGACCATCGACATGCTGGGCGTCGATCCCCGGCGTTATGGCGATTACGCCACGAAGTCGTACCTGAAGGTGAAGAACGAGGAAGCCTATGCCAACGTCTTCGTCACCCATTTCCCTGATGAGGAGCGGGAGGCGGGCCGCCCGCTGCGCACCGCCCCCTGCTACGACCGGCTGAAGGATCTGGGCGCTGTGTTCGGCCAGAAATTCGGCTGGGAGCGTGCCAACTGGTTCGCGCCGGAAGGTGTCGCGCAGGAAGATGACTGGTCCTTCCGCCGCTCCAAGTGGTTCGAACATGCAAGGAACGAGGCACTGAATGTTGCGGAGAATGTCGGCATCCTCGACATGACCGCCTTCGCCAAGTGCCGCATCTCCGGCCCCGGTGCGCTGGATTTCCTGCGCAACCTGCTGGCCAACCGGCTGCCGCGCGTCGGGCGGATCGGCCTCTGCCACGCCCTGAACACCCGGGGCGGCGTGCACTCCGAGTTCACGGTGATCCGCGAGGCCTCCGACAGCTTCTACCTGGTCTCCGCCGGTGCCTACCAGCGCCTGGACCACGACTGGCTGAAGCAGCACATGCCGACCGATGGTTCCGTCCGCTACGACCAGATGACCAACCAGAACGGTGTGCTGGTGATCGCGGGACCAAAGGCGCGCGAGCTGATGCAGCGGGTTTCCGATGCCGACTTCTCCAACGAGGCCTTCCCCTGGCTGACCGCGCAGCAGATCGATGTCGGGCTGGCTCCGGCGCTGGCCTGCCGCGTCAACTTCGTCGGCGAACTGGGCTGGGAACTGCATCACCCGATCGAATACCAGAACCACATCTTCGACGCGCTGTGGAACGCCGGGCAGGATCTCGGACTGAAACCCTTCGGCATCCGCGCCATGGACATGCTGCGGATCGAGAAGTCCTACCGCATGGTCGGCACGGAACTGTCCATCGAATACGCAGCCTACGAGTCCGGACTCGACCGGTTCGTGCATCCCAACAAGGGCGAGTTCATCGGTCGCGACGCCCTGGTGGAATGGCAACAGCGCGGATTGAGCAACGCCTTTGCAACGGTCGAGGTGCATGATGTGACCGATGCGGACGCACTCGGCAACAATCCGGTCTATCTGGACGGGACGCTGGTCGGTCGTGCAACATCGGGAAACTATGGACCACGCACCGGAAAATCACTCGCCATGGTCATGGTTCGCCCTGATCTGGTCAAAACTGGTACGGAACTTGAAATGAAAATCCTGGATCGGATGCACCGTATTACAGTTCTTGATGAAAGCCCGTTCGATCCGGAGAATACGCACCTTCGCGCCTGACCGCTCTCTCCTCCCCAGAATGACGTCGGCGCGAACCGCCCCGTCGCCCCACCTCCCCGGGGCGGCGGGGTTTTTCGTTTCAGGTTGCGCGTCCATGGTGAAGGGCAACGGCGTG
>CAXBNO010000389.1:0-3837 GCA_963976775.1 uncultured Kordiimonadales bacterium | reverse complement strand
CAGATCGTCACCGGCATCGTGCTGGCCATGCACTACACTGCCCACACCTCGATGGCGTTCGACTCGGTCGAGCACATCATGCGCGACGTGAACTACGGCTGGCTGTTGCGCTACATGCATGCCAATGGCGCATCGATGTTCTTCATCGCCGTCTACCTGCACATCTTCCGCGGTCTCTACTACGGATCGTACAAGGCCCCGCGGGAAATGATCTGGATGATCGGTGTGGTCATCCTGCTGGTCATGATGGCCACGGGCTTCATGGGCTACGTGCTGCCCTGGGGTCAGATGAGCTTCTGGGGTGCAACGGTCATCACCAACCTGTTCAGCGCCCTGCCGGTGGTGGGTGATCCCATCGTGACCTGGCTCTGGGGCGGCTTCGCGGTCGACAACCCGACCCTGAACCGGTTCTTCAGCCTGCATTACCTGCTGCCGTTCGTGATCTTCGGCCTGGTGTTCCTGCATCTGGTTGCCCTGCACCAGAAGGGTTCGACCAACCCGCTGGGCATCGAGATCAAGGGGCCTGCCGACTACATCTCCTTCCACCCCTACTTCACGGTGAAGGACTTCTTCGGCTTCGCCGCCTTCGGTGTGCTGTTCGCGATCTTCGTGTTCTGGTTCCCGAACTACCTGGGCCATCCGGACAACTACATCCCTGCGGATCCGCTGGTGACGCCGGCGCACATCGTGCCTGAATGGTACTTCCTGCCGTTCTACGCGATCCTGCGGTCGGTGCCGGACAAGCTGATGGGTGTGCTGGCGATGTTCGCGGCCATCGGTGTGCTGTTCATCCTGCCCTGGCTGGATCGCAGCCGGGTCCGGTCGGCAGCATTCCGTCCACAGTACAAGTGGTTCTTCTGGATCTTCGCTCTGGACTGCATTGTCCTGGGTTATGCCGGCAGCCAGCCTGCGGAAGGCAACATGCTGATCGTTTCCCGGATCGCCACGATCTACTACTTCGTCCACTTCATCTTCCTGATGCCGGTACTGGGCTGGTTCGAACGACCAAAACCATTGCCGACCTCCATCGCGGAGGCCGTGCTGGCAGGCAAGGCAAGCTCTTCAGCCGGGGAGAACGCGTGATGATCAATCGCAGCATCAAGGTTCTCGCCGGTGCCGTGCTCGGCATCGGCCTGATGACCGGCAGCGCGCTCGCCGCCGGTGAAACCAAGGAACTGAAGTCGGTCGACTGGCACCACTCCGGCCCCTTCGGCACCTATGACCGTGCCCAGGTGCAGCGTGGCTTCCAGGTCTATGCGGAGGTCTGTGCGGCCTGCCACAGCCTGAAGTACATCGCCTATCGCAACCTGATGGAGATCGGCTTCAGCGAGGATCAGGCCAAGGCCATCGCGGCGGAGAAGGAAGTAGAGGACGGACCGGACGCGGATGGCGAGATGTTCTTCCGTCCCGCGCGCCTGTCGGACAAGATGCCTTCACCGTTCCCCAACCAGAACGCGGCCAAGGCGTCCAATGGCGGTGCCTATCCGCCGGACCTGTCACTGCTGGCCAAGGCCCGGGTCGGTGGCGAGGACTATCTCTATTCGCTGCTGAGCGGGTATGGTGAGGACAGCCACGGGCATGAGTGCCCGAATGGCACCTACAACAACCCGTACTTCGCGGGCGGGTGCCTGGCAATGCCAGCGCCCCTGGCCGACGATCTGATCGAGTATGTGGACGGCACGCCTGCCACTGTTGATCAGATGTCAAAGGATGTCTCCGCGTTCATGACCTGGGCTGCCGAGCCGAAGATGGAAGAGCGCAAGGCCATGGGCTTCAAGGTGATCATCTTCCTGCTGATCATGAGCGGCCTGCTCTATGCGGCGAAGCGCCGGATCTGGGCGCGCCTGCACTGATTGCATCTGGCACGCCGTGCCGGAGGCCATCAACGAACGGAACAGGGGTGACGGTCGGACCGTCGCCCCTTTTCCGTATGTGGAAACGGCATCCCGTGGCATGTTCGTCGCATGATGCCTGAAGGGTCCAGGGATGATGAATCGACGCCCGATGTCGCGGCGGACGACGCCGGGACATCGCAGGAGGTGCTTTTGTCTGACGCGCAAGCGGTGAAACACGAGACGCATCATGCGCTGCATGCCGACCGGAGTCAGGATGCCCTGTTCTCGTCGGTTGCGGACACGGATTCGGAGGTCACGCTGATCTCCCCATGGGAACTGATCCTCAAGTCCTGGCGGCTGTTCCTGATCAACCTCGACGTCTTTCTGGCGCTGATGTGGCGCCCCTTCGCCGCGACCGCACTCGCCGCATTCGGCGCGGTCGAGCTGGTCCCGCTCGTCGGTGTCGATATTGCGACGCTGGGCTATACGCTGGTGGCCCTGGTCGTCGTGGTGCCGGTCATTACCGCCTGGCACCGGATGATCCTGCTCGGGTCCGACAATCCGGAAGCGCGCGCCACCTACAGGATCGGCAGCGCGGAATGGACCTACCTCAAGGGCGCGGCGCTGCTCTATGGCCTCGGCTATGTGATTGGCCTGGTGGTGGAGCAGATCTACGGACCCTTGCTGGGTGGCCCGTTGCTCTGGATCGCGCGCGAAGGACTGGATTTCGGTGACATCATCGCGCGCTACGGTCAGGCAGGGGTTCACTGGATCGCGGTGGCGCTGATCGTCGGTTTCCTGGTCGCCCGCTTCTTTCTGGTGCTGCCCGCAGCCGCGATCGGAATGCCGTTCGGCTTCTCGCAATCGGCGACAGCGACGCGGGGACAGGGAATTCGGCTTGTCCTAGCCTATCTGCTGGCCAGTCTTCCCGCCTTCATTCTGGCGTTCCTGTTCGATTCACCACAGACGGTCCTGTCCGGTGCCAGCAACACGGATGTGCAGTTCCTCGACCTGGTGCTCGCTATCCTGCCCCGCATCCTGCTCTACACCATTGCGGTTGGCATCCTGTCACTGGCGTTCGAACAGCTTGTTGGCGTACCAAAGCGCGTGCGCCGGAAACTGAAGATGGATTCGGATGTCATCGCCGCACCGGTACCGCCGCTGCGATGATGGCCATCCGCAACAGCAGACACGAAGACGAGACAGGGGGAGTGATTGCATGACCGGGAGAGAGACTGTCGTTGGCGTCCTTGGAGGCAGCGGTGTCTACGGCATGGACGGCCTGGAGGATACCGAGTGGCGACGCGTGGAGAGCCCGTTCGGGTCACCGTCCGATGATCTGCTCTTCGGCCGTCTGCATGGCGTCCGGATGGTCTTTCTGCCGCGTCACGGACGTGGCCACCGGATCAGTCCGACCGAGATCAACTACCGCGCCAACATCGACGCACTGAAACGCGCCGGCTGCACCGACGTGATCTCCGTCTCCGCCTGCGGCTCCTTCCGGGAGGAACTGGCACCGGGCAGTTTCGTCATCGTGGACCAGTTCATCGACCGGACCTTCGCGCGGGAGAAATCGTTCTTCGGCAGTGGTCTCGTGGCGCATGTCTCCATGGCCGATCCGGTCTGCTCACGCCTTGGCGATGCGCTGGAACAGGCGGCGACCGAGTGCGGCATCGACCATGCGCGCGGCGGGACCTATCTGGCGATGGAGGGGCCGCAGTTCTCCACACGTGCCGAGAGTTTCCTGTATCGGGACTGGGGCTGTTCGGTCATCGGCATGACGAACATGCCGGAAGCGAAACTGGCGCGCGAAGCCGAGCTCTGCTACGCGACCGTCGCCATGGTCACGGACTACGACTGCTGGCGCGAAGGTGACGCCCATGTGGATGTGGAGGCCGTGCTGACCATCCTGCATGGCAATGCGGACAAGGCGCAGAACCTGATTTCAGCCGTCGTGCCGAAACTTGCCGGTCACCGTCCCGCCTGCAACGTCGGCTGCGAC
>CAXBNO010000388.1:0-3845 GCA_963976775.1 uncultured Kordiimonadales bacterium | reverse complement strand
CCGCCAGGCTGTTGAGTACATTGTGGTGACCCGGCATCGGCAGGACCAGGCCCGTGATCCCGCTCTCGCTGCCGCTGCGACGGTCGCGCAGGGCCACGTCGAAATGTGCGGAACCGCCTTCGAAGCTCAGGTTGCGGGCCTGCACGTCGGCCTGCGGGCTGAAGCCGTAGGAGATCACTCGACGGTCGGTGATCCGACCCATCAGTGCCTGCACTTCCGGGTGGTCGATGCACATGACCGCCGCGCCGTAGAACGGGATGTTCTCCAGGAACGACAGGAAGGCTTCCCGGATCTCGTCGAAGTCGCTGTAGTAGTCCAGATGCTCCGGATCCATGTTGGTGACCACCGCGATGGTCGCGGGCAGCTTCACGAAACGCGCGTTGGTGCCATAGGCGTTGATGATGCCGCCATTGATCACGGTCGGATCCAGCCCGGCATGATCCAGCAGCGCCGCAACCATCGATGTCGTCGTGGTCTTGCCGTGCGTGCCGCCTACAGCGACGGACCATTTCAGGCGCATCAGTTCGGCCAGCATTTCCGCGCGGCGCACCACCGGGATCAAGCGTTCCCGCGCGGCCACGACTTCCGGGTTGTCCGGCTTCACGGCAGAGGACACGACAAGTGCCCCGGCATCACCCAGGTTCTCGCCGTCATGACCGATGGCGACACTGATCCCGAGGCCGCGCAGCCGCTCCACATTGGCGTTGGCAGAGATGTCACTGCCCTGCACCGCGTAGCCAAGATTGTGCATCACCTCCGCGATGCCGCTCATGCCGATACCGCCGATGCCGACGAAGTGGATCGCGCCGATGTCCATGGGGCTGCGGGTCATGACTGCGCTCCGCTGCCAATGCGCTCGGCCAGATCGGCGAGCTGGCTTGCCGCGTCCAGCCGGGCGCTCTGTCGTGCGGCTCCGGCCATGCGGGCCAGCGCCGCCGGGTCTTCCAGCAGCGCCATGACGGAGCGGGCACAGCTACCCCGGTCGAAACGGTCGTTCGGCACCATCCATGCGGCACCCGCGGCCCGGACCGACTCCGCGTTCGCGGTCTGGTGATCGTCGGCGGCGTGCGGGTAGGGCACCAGGATGGCCGGACGACCGGCGGCGGCCAGTTCGGTCACGGTCGACGCGCCGGAACGCGCGATGACCAGATCCGCCTCCGCCAGCAGGCGGGGCATGTCGTCGAAGAAGGTCTCCACCGTCGCCGGGATGCCGGCGGCCCGATAGGCTTCCCGGACCCGTGACAGGTCCTCCGTCCGGGCCTGCTGCGCGACGTGCAGGCGTGTGCGCATGGCCGCCGGGATGTCCGTCAGCGCGTCGGGCACGACGTCAGAGAAGATGCGGGCACCCTGGCTGCCACCGAAGACGAGAATACGGACCGGAGACGTGCCGCGCGGGTCCGGCGCGACATAGGCGATCTCCCCGACGCGGGCCACGGCCGCCCTTACAGGGTTGCCGACAACGATGGTATTGCCGGTTGCGGCACGGGTATCGGGGAACGTCAGGGCGATGGCACTGGCGCGGCGCGCGAGCTTCCGGTTGGCCCGACCCAGATGGGCGTTCTGTTCATGCAGGATGCTGGGGATACCCATCGCCTGCGCCATCCAGACCGTGGGCAGGGAGGCATAGCCGCCAAAGCCGACAACCGCGGCAGGCCGCAGCGCGCGCAGGATCGCGCGGGCATCCATGGCGCCGAGCGACAGCAGCATCGCCGCGCGAATGCGACCAAGCAGGCTGCCGACCGGCGCGGCGGCACGGATCACGCGAACCGCAATGCCGGGAAAGCGTTCCGCCAGTCCGCTGGCCCGAAGATCGGTGACAAGCACCAGATCGCGGCCACGCTGCAGCAGTTCCTCGGCCAGCGCCTGGGCCGGGAACAGATGACCGCCGGTGCCGCCTGCGGTCAGAACGAAGGGTGCCATGCTTGCGGGAGCAGTCATCGCCGTACCTCCCCGCGCATCTGGCCGGGCGTCTGGCGGCGCATCAGGGCCAGCAGGCAACCTGCCGAGACCGACAGCGCAAGCAGGGAGGAGCCGCCGTAGGAAATGAACGGCAGGGTCATGCCCTTGGTCGGCAGCAAGTTCAGGTTCACCCCGATGTTCACGGCTGCCTGAAGTCCGAACAGCGTCAGGAAACCCGTGCAGGAAAGGACGACGAACAGATCGCTCTCCCCGCGCATGCGGAACAGGCCCCGCACGACGATCAGCGCGAACAGCAGGATGCCCAGGACGCAGGCAATGGCCCCGAATTCCTCCGCCGCCACCGCAAAGATGAAATCCGTATGGCCGTCGGGCAGCAGGTACTTGACCTCCCCCTGCCCCGGCCCACGCCCGGTCAGGCCCCCGGCCTCGAAAGCCTCCATGGCGCGGCGGACCTGATAGTTCTCCGCCGACGGGTCCAGGAAGCGGTCAAAGCGCGACCGCACGTGGTCGAACATGTGATAGGCGCCGAACATCGCTCCGGCCCCGAGCGCCAGCAATGCACCCACCATCAGCATCGGCATGCCGGCAACGAAGTACTGCGCGGCCCAGACACAGGCGATCACCAGTGACATGCCGATGTCCGGCTGCAGGGCCAGAATGGCGATGATCGTGACGCACAATCCTGCAGAGACCCCGACACCGGGCAGCGTCGGATCACGCCGCCCCGCCGCCATCAGCCAGGCCGAGACGATGATGAATGTGGGTTTCAGGAACTCCGACGGCTGCAGCGACAGGGGACCGAGACGCAGCCAGCGGGAAGCGCCATTGACCTCATGACCGATGACATGCGTGGAAAGCGTGGCCAGCAGGACAAGCCCGAACAGGGCAATGGCGTAGCGCCGGATGGTCTCCACGCTCAGGATCGACAGGCCGATCAGGCAGATCAGGGCCGGGCCGACATAGGTCAGCTGGCGTTTCACGAAGTGGAAGTGTTCCAGGTTGTTGCGCAGCGCCGTTGCCGGTCCCGCAGCGAGGGTCAGGGTGATGCCCAGCGCGATCAGCAGCAGGAAGGCCACGAGAGTGAAACGGTCCACCGTCCACCACCAGCGACCCAGCGTCGATGTATCCGTGCGCCCGAAGCCGATCATGACACGGCCTCCGCTTCCAGCAGGTCGGTCACCAGGGCACGGAACGCATCACCGCGCGCCTCGAAATCCGTGAACTGGTCGAAGCTGGCGCAGGCGGGGGACAGCAGCACGACACCGCCACCGTCGGCCACCGCGTCGCTAGCGGCCTGCGCCACGGCGCGCGCCAGCGTGCCACTCGGCACGCAGTCGGTACGACCGGAAAGCTCGACCGCAAACCGCGCTTCCGCCGCGCCGATCAGATAGGTTCGGGCCACGCGGTCGAGGAACGGCAGCACGGGCGCGAGCGGACCGTCCTTCGGCACGCCACCCGCGATCCAGTAGATCCGCTCGAAGGAAGCAAGCGCCCGCGCCGCCGCCTCCGGGTTGGTCGCCTTGGAGTCATTGTAGAAGCTGACACCATCGCGCTCGCCCAGCCGTTCGATGCGATGCGGCAGGCCCGGGAAACTGCCAATTCCAGCGGCAATCTTCGCGGCACCGATCCCGAGTGCCTGACAGGCGGCAATGGCCGCCGCCGCATTCTGCTGATTGTGTTTTCCGGGCAGGGTGGGGTGGCCGTTCAGGTCCATGATGCTCAGGCCGTCGGCAAAGGCACGGCCATCAAGCACGTAGACAGAGCCCGGGCGGGGGCGTCCGACAGCAACCGGGACGATGGCAAGACCCTGAACCCCGGAGAGGGTTTCAACAAGATCGCGGCCATAGCGGTCATCGATGCCGATCACGGCAGTGCAACCGCTGCCCATGCGGGCAAACAGCTTGCGTTTCACATCCACATATCCG
>CAXBNO010000387.1:0-3850 GCA_963976775.1 uncultured Kordiimonadales bacterium | reverse complement strand
CCCTGGTCGGATGCCTTCTGCAGCCAGTGGGTGGCGCGCAGGGAGCTCTTCTTGACCGCGATCCCTTCCTGATAGATCACGCCCAGCCCGTACTGGGCATCGGCGTCGCCAGCCTCGGCCAGCGGCGTCAGCGTTTCGAACTTGACGATCTCTTCCTCAACGGACTTTTCGACGGACTGCGCGACAGTCGGGCCGTGCGGCATCAGCAAACCACAGAACAGAAGGATTGCGGTTGCAGGGAATTTCCATCGGTCCATCATGATCCGATCCTTCGCCGGACGACCATTTTTCCGTTCCCGCAAATCGCAAGATGCGATAGGAAATGCAGGTTGCCGGTCAAAATCCCGCAAGAGGACCAGAACTGCCTGTCATGCCGGATCGAATGCAAACCTCATGCTACCCTGGATGAAACGGGCCGAAAGTCCGGTCGAGGCCATCTCCGAGGACAGGAACCGTGTGGCCGGGGTGCCGGACGGATTGCGGGTCTATGCCGTCGGCGACATCCATGGCAGGGCGGATCTGCTGGACGAATTGCACCACATGATCCGCAACGATGCCGCGGATTGGGAAGGCGACCGGATCATTGTCTATCTGGGCGACTATATTGATCGTGGCATGCACAATCGGGAAGTCCTGGATACCCTGGTGCATCACCCGCTTGCCGGCTTTCGTTCGATCCATCTGATCGGCAATCACGAAGCTGTCCTGCTGCAGTTTCTTCAGGATGCCGAAATCGCCCGCGACTGGCTGAGTTTCGGCGGTGAAACGACGCTCGCGTCATACGGCGTGCACCTGCAGCGCTCGGGTGCCACGATTGACAGTCTGCTGGAGGCGAAGGCGAGCCTGCAGCACAACATGCCGCCCGAGCACCTGGCTTTCCTGCGCGGCCTGCGACTGAACTACTGGGTCGGTGACTACATGTTCGTCCATGCGGGCGTCCGGCCCGGTGTGCCGCTGGACCGCCAGGACGGCAACGACATGATCTGGATACGGAACAGTTTCCTCAAGTCGCGCGAAGACTTCGGCAAGGTCGTCGTGCACGGTCACACGCCGATGCTGGCGCCGGAGATCCGTGCGAACCGCATCAGCATCGATACCGGGGCGTTCTTCAGCGGCCATCTGACCGCACTGGTCCTGGAAGGCGAAACACGGCGGTTTCTCAATACCTGAAACGGGACCGCTGCGGCGTGGTGCGGGACTTGCTTCGTGGTTCGCCACGGGCAAGGGTTGCTTCATTCTGGACCAGAGGCGCATTCGGATGGTTGCGGGCTACGGTGATTCAGGGACTGGCAGGGCGGGGGCGGCACGTATCGACCTCGTCGAACTCGCCATGCCCTTTTTCATCGTGCTCGATTTCTTCTACGGCGCTTTCTACAACGCCTTGCCGGAGGGCGCGCTGACGCCGGTCGCCGCGGCGCTGTTCGGTGGCCAGACAGTGCTTGCCGGTATCAGCATCCTGGCGCGACCGAACTGGTGGCGCTGGCGGCTGTTCTTCATCATCACGGTGCTGCCCTTTGTCTGGCTGACCGCGCATCTGATCCTGCGACAGGAGATCGATTTCCCGCAGATGCTGCGGTATCTGGGTGGCTTCTACCTTGGTTTGCTGGTGCTTGGTCACGCGGACAGGTTCCCGGTGCGGCTGATCGCCTGGCTGGCCTGCGCTGCCATTGCCTGGGTGATGGTCTGGTCGTTCTCGCAGCCGCTGTATCTCCATTCCGGTGAGACCGGCGTGGCGGAACCGGTCCCCGGTTGGTGGGCGAGTGTCTTCGGCAACGGACGGCTGGCCCCCTATCACGGCGGCATCGATAACCCGCATTCCAGCGGTTACATGTCGCTCGCCCTGATGATGGTCGTGCATCAGGCCTGGCTGGCCGGTCTGCTGCACCGGCAGGTGATGGCTGGCTTCGTCGGGCTGGCAATGATCTACATCATCGGCTGCTTCTCGACCCAGGTGCTGGTCGGGGCCGTGGTCTACTTCGGTGCCTATGGCATGTTCTCGACCCGGTTCTCTCGCCCCATGAAGGCGATTGTCGTGGCCGTGGGCATTGGTGGCATGCTGTTCATTCTGGTGGAGAACGAACAGCGGAAGGCCGAGGTCCGTGTCGATACCAACGTGAAGATCGAGGAACTGGGGTCCGGTCGCCTCGGCACATGGATGGAGCGTCTGGAGATCATCAGCGCACGCCCGGCAGGCGAAATCTGGCTGGGCACCGGGATCGGTTCGGACAACATGTCCTCCGTGATCTGGCGCCTGAAGGAAACAACATCCCACAACACCTACCTGACGATGATCATCGAGAACGGAATAATTGGCTTCTTCGCCTATTGGGGTGCACTGGTGATGATGATGCTGGCGCTGGGCCGCACGGGAATTTGCCTGTTCGCCCCTGTCTTCGTGACCGGGATGATCGGCAACGGACTTTCGCTGCGGCCCATGCCCTTCATGATGTTTTTCATTGCGGTCTCCATCGCGGTCTGGGCCATGATGCATCAGGCAGAGCGAAGCCGCAGGCTTGCGGATCACCGCAGGCGACAGAAGGAACAGCAGATGGCCGAAGCGCTGTCGGGCCGTGACGGCTGGTAGTAACCGTCGCAGCCGGGGTGCGCGCAGATGGCCGGATTCGGGGATCCGGTCGGGGGGGAATATGGATGGCAGACAGCAACGCCGATCAGATCGAATACTGGAACGGACCCAGCAGTCAGAAGTGGGTGCGAAACCAGCAGCGCATGGACCGCACACTGGGGGCGTTCAGTCGTCACGTGATTGACGTGGCCGACGTCAGTCCGGGGGAGAGTGTCCTGGATATCGGCTGCGGCTGCGGCTCGACCAGTCTGGAGCTGGCCGCCCGGGTCGGCGCTTCGGGACGGGTGGTCGGGGTCGATGTCTCGCGCCCGATGCTGGATGTCGCGAAGTCGGTAGCGACCGATCTGCCGGTGGAATTCGTCGAGGCTGATGCGTCGCGCCATGACCTTGGTCCGGACGCCTTTGACCTCGTGTTCTCCCGCTTCGGCGTCATGTTCTTTGCCGACCCGGACAGGGCCTTCGCCCATATCGGCGGTTCCGTCCGCTCCGGCGGGCGCGTGGCCTTCGCCTGCTGGCGACCGTTGTCGGAGAATCCCTGGATGCTGGTGCCGGTGCTGGTGGCGAAGGAATTCGTCGAGCTTCCTGCCCGGCCCGGGCCGGAGGAACCCGGCCCGTTTTCCTTTGCCAACCCGGAGCGTGTCAGCCGGATCCTGAGCAGCGGCGGTTTCACCGACATCCGGATCGACCCCTACGACCATGCGATGGTCATGGGCGAAACGGTGGAGGAGGCGATCCAGACAGCCATGGAGGTGGGGCCGGTCGGGTCCGTGGCCAGCGAGGCTGATGCGCAGACCCAGCAGGCGCTGAACCAGGCGATGGCGGCGAAACTCTCGACGTTCGCCACCCCGGAAGGCGTGCGACTTGGCGCAGCCATCTGGTGTGTGACCGCCACGAAGCCCTGACCCTCAGGAAATCAGTCTGCTGATCCGGTCTCCTGCTCCAGACGGCGCGTTGCCGTCTCGATTTCGGCCTGCAGCCGGGCATGGAACGCCTTTCGGTCCAGACCGGGCGGGATCGGTTCCAGATATTCCAGCACTATGGTTCCCGGGCGCTTGCGAAAGGCGTTGCGTCCCCAGAACAGGCCGGAGTTCACCGCGACAGGCACAACCGGGATGTCGAGGTGCCGGTACAGCGCAGCGGCACCGGGAAGATAGCTGCCGGTCTGTCCCGGCGCGACGCGAGTCCCCTCCGGGAAGATGATGATGTGACGGTTCAGGTCGCGGGCGGCGGCGGCACTGTACAGCATGTTCTTCAGCGCGCTTGCGC
>CAXBNO010000386.1:0-3859 GCA_963976775.1 uncultured Kordiimonadales bacterium | reverse complement strand
AAATCACCGGGCTGCATCAGGGCTTTCTCGCCGTCAACAGCCGTATAGGCGCCGCTGCCCTCCACCACGAAGCGCAGGGCCGACTGGGTATGGCGGTGGGCGGGCGCGACCTCGCCAGGCAGGATGAGCTGCAGACCGGCGTAGAGCGAGGTGGTGATCTTCGCCTCGCCGGGCATGCCCGGGTTCTCCAGGATCAGGACACGGCGCTCCGCCTCCTTCGCCGTGATCAGGTCGCCGGAGGCCATGATGTGCGGGCGGATCTCGTCATAGCGCCAGAGGGCAGGGCGGACACGGCTCTTCGGCTCCTTCGTGATCAGATCGTGCAGCACCTCCCACAGGGGCGCCATGTTGAGGGGGCGGATCTCGTCATAGAATCCTTCCCGCCGTTGCTGTTGCGCCTGATCCGGCATATTGCTCTCCCCGGGAATGACTGGTCGTGCGGGTTTGGCCCGCACCGATTGTCTCTGACCTGATCTTCGGCCACAATCCGGCCCTGTTGCAACCTGTCGGCGCACCTGCCGCCCTCGCCTGAACGGAATTTCCCACGTGTCTGTCATCCGCGATATCTCTGCCGGGGTTGGCCTGATGGCCCGCGCCCCCGCCGCATTCCTCGGAATCTGCGTGGTCGGCGCGCTGGTGGAGACCATGCTGGCCCTTGGTGGCTACCTGATGCTGGGACCATTCGTGGTGACGGTGTTCGGGGCCTACATGCTGATCGTGCTGGCGACAGAGGTCTGTCTCGGCGTGACCGCGTTCCGGGCCATCGACTGGCGACCGAAGGCGCCGCAGCTCCTGTCGACACTGGTCTCGGGACTGTTGATCTTCATCATCTTCATGGTCACCCTGCTGCCGTTCTCTCTGGTTTTCCTGCTGGTCGCCGCGCCGCCCCTGCCTGCCGAACCGGCGCAGTCGGCGGAGGAAATGGAGATGATGTTCGGCAACTTCCTGGAGCAGTTGCTGGCCAACCCGACCAGCGTGGTATTCATGGTGGCCGGGACGGTGACCGTCCTCGCCTTCGCCGCCTCCCGCTTCGCCATGGTGCCGGTGATCTCCATCGCCTGGCAGCTTGATTTCACGGAGGCCCGAAAGCGCCACGCGGAAAGGTTCATGGGCCTGCGCGGGCGCCTGTTCCGGGCCTTTCTGGTTCTGCTCGGCCTGTCGTTCCTGATCAGCTTTGCTGCAGGCAAGGTCTTCGGTGGTCCGGCCGGGCTGCTGCTGGGCGGCCTGGCCGACTGGATTATCGGCCTCGCCCTGCCGATCTCCGTCGCCGCCGCAGTCCTCTATGACAGCGCGATGAGCCAGCAGGCGGGACCGACCGGGCCTTCCCGGGAATGAGGCTGTTCCTTGCCGACATTCACGGCGGTCTGGCGATCACACGCGCCGCTCTCGTCGCCGTCACCGTGTTTGTCATCTTCGGGACCGGTGTCGAGTTGGCGGTCGAGGCGCTGTCGTCGGGAATTCTGTCGGACGGGCTTGGGGGTCTTCCCTTCGGCGAGATCTGGCTGAACTTCGTCGTGGTCTCCTGGGTCATGCCGCTGCTCACCACGTTCCTGCTCGTCCTGTTCATGATCGAAATCGCTGCGGTTGGCGGGGATCGGGTTGCGGGCAAGGCGACCCGCATGCATCTGGTGTTCAGGGGCCGTGTTGCGTGGGCGTTGTTCGTGGCGTGTGTGTTCAGCCTGCTGATCGTGCTGCTGCTCACCTGGCTGATCTCCGCTTTCCAGGGCGTGATCGCGACTTCCCTGCTGGGTGATGCGGTGAGGCAGGGCGGCGGCAAGGGGGAGATGGCGGGTAGGCTTTCCACAATCCAGACCGTCGGGGCGATCAACCAGTTGCTTGCCCTGATCGCGGTGGCATTCGGTGTCTCCCGCTATGCGCTGATCCCCCTGATCGTCCGCCATAGCGATGTCAGCTTCGGCGAGGCCTGGACAATCCAGACACATGGTTTCGACAATTACTATGGCAGTGTCCGCAACCGGTTCTTCCGCGTCTTCCTGGCGCTGCTCGTGCTGGATAGTCTGTTCGCCCAGGCTGTGAGCCAGGTGACATCGAGTGACCTGATCAGGACCCTGTTCGTCTACCCGGCAGGGATCCTGCTGGTCACGGTGGTACCGACCGGGATACTGACCCATATGGTCCGCAGCCAGCCTGCGCCGTTCCGTGATACCGATGAAGTCTCGTCGATTGATGCCGAAAACCCTGGGGAGGGAAATCCAGAATGAACGTAGCCAACGCCTTTGAAGCGGTGACGGATCATCCGTCCGCCGACATCTCGCACACGCCGGAGGAGGCCATCGTCTCCCGCCGCTCGGTGCGGGGATTCCTGCCTGATCCGGTGCCGATGGAACTGGTGCGACATATCCTGGAGGTCTCGGCGCGGGCACCGTCGGGGACGAACATGCAGCCCTGGCAGGGACATGTGATGGTCGGCGCGAAGCTGAAGGCGCTGTGCGATGCGGTCAGGGACGCGCACTTCAACAGTCCGGAAGGGCATGAGAAGGAGTACAAGTACTACCCCGATGCCTTCTTCGAGCCCTTCCTGGGGCGGCGGCGCAAGGTCGGGCTGGACCTCTACAAGCTGGCTGGGGTTGCCAAGGGCGATACGGCGAAGATGCGGGAGCAGTCGGGGCGCAACTACCTGTTCTTCGATGCGCCCGTCGGCATGATGTTCACCATCGACAAGCGGCTGGAGATCGGTAGCTGGCTCGATTACGGCATGTTCCTGCAGAACATCATGACCATGGCCCGGCAGTACGGGTTGCACACCTGCCCGCAGGCGGCCTGGCCGACATACCACACGGTGATCAAGCAGCAGCTTGGCATTGCAGACGACCAGACCGTTGTCTGTGGCATTGCCCTCGGCTACGAGGACACCTCGCTGGTGGAAAACACCCTGCGGACGGAGCGGGAGCCGGTGGACGGCTTCATGACCTTCCACACGGACTGAAGCAAGCGACCGGCGGGCCGGGCGATCACGCACGAAACCGGTCGATCCATAAGACCTGCACGCTCCTTCCCCCTTGACGGGGGAAGGTCGGGAAGGGGGTGAATCGGCGAAGCCGACATGGCGTTGAATGCTTGTGCTGCAGCCTTCGACTTCACCCCCCATCGATTGCTGCGCGGCCACTTCCCCCGCAAGGGGGGAAGAGGGACACGGCCCGCCTGCAAGGGCGATGTGCGATTGCACTCCGTCGGCATGCGAGGCCGCTCAGTCGTCCCCGGCAGCAGCCTTCTTCGCGGCTTCCTTCTCCGCCATCTGTGCCTTGAGCTGTTCCGGCGTCAGACGAACGATATCCTCGTTCTGATGGCTGTAGATGTCGTAGCCGTCGGTGGTCAGTTCCTCCAGCACGATGCGGCCGGCAAGCACGTCCTGCTTCCAGGCCTCCTGAGCTTCCCGCTCGGCATGGAACTCGGGCATGACCTCGCGCGCGAACAGTTCGTAGCTCTTGCAGATGTCCTCGTGACTGGTCCGGCCCGCCTGTGCCACCAGGATGATCTGGTCGACATGGGCATCCGCGAACATGCGCAATTTCTTGCGCAGGGTGGCGGGGCTGCCGACCAGCGCATTGGCCAGTGCGTCCTTCGCCTTGTCGGTGTTGCGCCAGTCCTGATAGGCGGCCCAGAGGTCGCTCTTGCCCGGCGCGTCGACACCCATCCGCCCGTAGTAGGACAGGGCGAAGATGAAGAAGGTCCAGCCGGATGCCTTCTCGACGGCTTCCTCGTCCGTCTCCGCACAGAAGAAACCGTTGGCAACCGCCACGTTGGGGTTGATCGGGTAGTCGGTCAGCTTCTGCTGCCGGTGCAGCAGGTTGTTGTAGTAGCGATGCACCCAGGCCTGCGCCGCCTCCGGCGAGACGAA
>CAXBNO010000385.1:0-3862 GCA_963976775.1 uncultured Kordiimonadales bacterium | reverse complement strand
GCTGTCCAGCAGCATGTCGACCTCCACCGTCGGGTTGCCCCGGCTGTCCAGAATCTCACGTCCCACAATGTCGATGATGGCGGTCATCGGCGCCCTCCGTTGCAATGGTCTGTCCGCTGCTGGCAACAGGTAGACCACAACGGGGCAAATCACAAAGGTGATTCCCCCGCCGCGCCACTTTCGCGCAACAATTGAACGGGTTCAGACCGCCGAAACGTCCTTCGCGACGGCATCAAAGGCCATCAGGCGGCGCAACAGGGCTTCGAGCTCGTTCACCGGCACCATGTTGGGACCATCGGAGGGCGCATTGTCCGGATCCTCGTGGGTTTCCATGAAGACGGCTGCGACACCGACGGCGACCGCTGCCCGCGCCAGCACCGGCACGAACTCGCGCTGTCCGCCACTGCTGCCGCCCTGCCCGCCCGGCTGCTGCACCGAATGGGTGGCGTCGAAGACCACCGGACAGCCGGTCTGTTCCGCCATGATCGGCAGGCCCCGGAAATCGGTGACCAGCGTGTTGTAGCCGAAACTGGCGCCGCGTTCGCAGACGGAGATGTTGTTGTTGCCGGTGCTGCGCAGCTTGTCGACCACGTTCTTCATGTCCCAGGGCGCGAGGAACTGGCCCTTCTTCACATTGATGGCGCAGCCTGTCTCCCCCGCAGCCAGCAGCAGGTCGGTCTGACGGCAGAGGAATGCCGGAATCTGCATCACGTCCACCGCCTCGGCGACGATGGGGCACTGTTCCGCCGTATGCACGTCGGTCAGCACCGGCAGTCCGGTCTTCTCCCGCACCTCGGCAAAGACCGCCAGGGACTTCTCCAGACCCAGGCCACGCCTGCCGCCAACGCTGGTCCGGTTGGCCTTGTCGAAGCTGGTCTTGTAGATGGCACGAATGCCGACGCGGTCCGCGATCTCCCGGATGGCCGCGGCCATCTCCAGCGCGTGTTCACGGCTTTCCATCTGGCAGGGTCCGGCAATCAGCACCAGCGGCAGGTCATTGCCGATGCGAATGTCGCCGACGGTCATGACGCCCGGCGCAGCGCCTCTCACGGTATCGGCCATGTGCAGTACTTTCCTGTCGGGTTCGACCGTCGCAGACGGTCCGTGAAGGCAACTATACCAGACGCGACTGGCGAATGGCGGCCTCGACGAAACTGGCAAACAGGGGATGTGGCTCGAACGGGCGCGATTTCAACTCCGGATGGAACTGCACGCCGATGAACCAGGGATGATCCGTGATCTCCACGATCTCCGGCAGACGCCCGTCGGGCGACACGCCGGAGAAGATCATGCCGACGGCCTCGAGCTGTTCGCGGTAGTTGATATTGACCTCGTAGCGGTGGCGGTGACGCTCGCTGATCCGTTCCGAGCCATAGATTTCCGCCACGTGGCTGCCTGGCTTCAGTTCGGCCGGATAGGCTCCGAGGCGCAGCGTGCCGCCCATGTTGGATCGGTCGGTGCGTGTCTCGCGCTGGCCGTCCTCGCCCTCCCAGTCGGTCATCAGGCCGACCACCGGCTCGCTGCAATCGGGATTGAACTCGGTGGAGCCCGCGCCATCGAGCCCGATCAGGTTGCGGCAGGCCTCGATCACCGCCATCTGCATGCCGAAACAGATCCCGAAATAGGGAATGTTGCGGGTCCGTGCGAAACCGGCCGCGCGGATCTTGCCCTCCGAACCCCGCTCACCGAAGCCGCCGGGCACCAGGATCGCGTGCACGTTCTCCAGCCGGTGCAGGGCGCTGCCGTCTTCCTCGAAGATCGCGGAATCGACCCAGTCGATATCGACCTTCACATGGTTGGCGATGCCGCCGTGGCGCAGCGCCTCCGCCAGTGACTTGTAGGCATCGGGCAGTTCGATGTACTTGCCGACAATGCCGATGCGCACGGTGCCTTCCGGATTGCGCACCCGCTCCAGAATCCGCATCCAGCGACTCAGTTCCGGCTCCAGCGACACGTCGAGACGGAAGTGACGCATCACTTCGACGTCCAGTCCCTCGGAATGGAACATGATGGGCGCGGCATAGATGCTGTCCACATCCGGGGCCTGAATGACCGCGTCGGGACGGACGTTGCAGAACAGGGCGATCTTCTTGCGCTCGCTCTCCGGCACCGAACGTTCGCAACGGCAGATCAGGATATCGGGCTGGATGCCGATGGAGCGCAGTTCCTTGACCGAATGCTGCGTCGGCTTGGTCTTCAGTTCCCCGGCAGCGGAAATGTAGGGCACCAGGGTCAGGTGCATGAACAGGGCATGGTCGCGGCCCAGTTCCTGACCCAACTGCCTGATCGCCTCCAGAAACGGCAGGCTCTCGATATCACCAACCGTGCCACCGATCTCCACCAGCACGAAATCAAGGCCGTCCGTCCCGGCCCTGATGAATTCCTTGATGGCGTCGGTGATGTGCGGAATCACCTGGACGGTTGCACCCAGATAATCGCCGCGCCGCTCCCGCTCGATCACGGTCTGATAGATGCGACCCGTGGTGACATTGTCGGCCTTGTTGGCCGCAACACCGGAGAAGCGTTCGTAGTGTCCGAGGTCGAGGTCGGTCTCCGCCCCATCCTCCGTCACATAGACCTCACCATGCTGATAGGGGCTCATCGTCCCCGGATCGACATTGATGTAGGGGTCAAGCTTGCGCAGACGAACCTTGTAGCCGCGCGCCTGCAGCAGCGCCGCCAGTGATGCGGATGCCAGGCCCTTGCCAAGTGAGGAGACCACGCCGCCGGTGATGAAGATGAACCGCGTCATGGACCTCCCCTTTAGTCGAAAGCGGGCACGCACAAAAGCGCCGATTTGGATGATCGGCGCCAGGCGTTGATTCTGTTGGGATCAGTCCGTCAGAGGAACGACCGGTCCACTCGGTTCCGCAGGTGCTTCCGTCGCCGGAGCGGTAATGATCGATTCGGGCTCGCCATGATTGCCGGTCAGGATGGCCAGCAGGATCGAGGTTGCGAAGAAGGCCACCGCGAGCATCGCCGTCGAACGGCTGAGCAGGTTACCGGCCCCCCGGGTGGACATCACACCACCACCGCCACCAATGCCGAGCGCGCCGCCTTCGGAACGCTGCATCAGGATCACGCCGGTCAGCGCGATTGCGATCAATACGTGGATGACAAGTACGATGATGATCATGGGTGTTGCCGTTCAGCCCTTCTGAGTGTCGCCGTCTCTTACACGAGCCATCGCCGGAACGAAAGCCCTGTGGCGGATACGGTCATATTCCGTCGACGCCTATCTGATCTGCTCCAGCAGTCCGGCAATCTCGCCGCCCCTGCCCCGTCCGTGATCGGCAAGTGCCTTCCGCCCGCCTGCGGCATAGACGGCCACCGCCGCCAGCAGTTCCTTCAGCCGGTCCGCGCTGGAGGCATCGAAGGGACACCAGGCTCCGCCGGACAGCCGCGCCATCTGCCGGAAGACGCCGGTCGCGTCCGGATCCCGGCCTTCCTGAAACAGGAACAAGGGCACCTTCAGCAAGCCGAGCTGCCCCGCCTGATGGCAGAGCGCATCGGCATCCTCCTCCATGCTGTCGCCGACAAAGACGACTGCCTGGACGGGCCTGTCTCTGGTTTCCTTCAGCGCACGGGAGAGAATCCGGCCAATCTGCGTGCGGCCACCGAGACACTGCACCTTCAGCATGGCGTTGCGCAGTGCTGTCGCGTCACCGAACCACTTGCTGGCCTTGCATTCGCCGAAACCGCGATAGAACAGCAACTGCACATCAAGACCGCCGAGACTGCGTGTGGTCTCGAACATCTCCGCCTGCAGATGCAGCGCCTGATCCCAGCTGCGCTGGCGACTGGCAGTTGCATCCATGGCGAACATCAGACGACCCCGCCGACCGGCATCTGCCTGCGGCGG
>CAXBNO010000384.1:0-3904 GCA_963976775.1 uncultured Kordiimonadales bacterium | reverse complement strand
GCCGGGTTCCAGATCAGGGAGCCATAGCCGAAGACCCAGATATCCTCCTCCGGTGCAAAGCGGGCGAGGGTCCGGTCACGTGATGCTTCCCTGTCCTCATCCGACATGCGCGTCAGCAGGCCTCGGCGTTCCGCGTCCTGCATGAACTCCTCCAGCGCGCCGGTCGCGATGTTCTCGCGGGTCAGCGTCGGGTGGCTCATGCATCCTCCCCCGCCGGGACGCAGTGGCTCTCCCGGATGAACAGCGACAGCAGGGCGGCAAGTCCGGCGCAGACCGGCAGCACGAGCAGCGCGGTGCGATAGTCGGCGACGGAATAGACCGGAATGCCGGTCTCCGCCGAGATTGCGCCATCCCAGGAGAGGTCGAGCACGATGCCGACAACAGGCTGCAACAGGGCACCGCCACCAACGAACATGCCATTGACAAAGCCGGTTACCGCACCGCCGATGGAGGGTGGCGACAGTTCCCGCGCTGCCGCCAGACACACGATCATCGATCCACCGAACAGGCCGACCAGGAAGATCATGATCTGGCGCTGCAGCAGCGTCGGTTCGAACCCGTAGAGCATCACCACCCAGAGCAGCACCGAGAAGAACGCGGCGTTCATCAGCGGCAGCTTGCGGCGCCGGAAGAAGTCCGAGAAGAAGCCGCCGAGCGGGCCGCCGAAGGCAAAGCCCACCGTCATGAGAGAGGTCGAGAAGCCCGCGACTTCGCGATCCACACCATGCATCAGCATGATATGCGGGACCCCCCACAGCAGGCCATAGGACAGGAAGGGACCGGAGATCAGCAGGCCATAGAAGCCCAGCACCCAGTTCTGTCGGCGTGTCATGGCCTGTTTCAGGGAGGTGCCGAGGCTCTGGGTGCCGGTGCGTTCGACGCGTTGTCCGTCCGGTCGGTCGCGCACCACCAACCAGATCAGCAGCGCCAGCACGGCACCCCAGATCCCGCTGGTCAGCATCGGATCGCGCCAGCCGTACTGGTCGATCAGTCCCCCCAGCGGTCCCTGTGCCAGAAAGCCGCCGAGCATGGCGTAGCCCATGGTCAGACCGGAAAACAGGCCGAAGCGGCCGGGCGGATGCCAGGCGGAGGCGATGGTCAGGGCGGAAATGAAACCAACGGCGGAACCTGCCCCGATCAGGAAACGACCGGCGTATGCAACCCAGATGTTCGGTGACAGGGCGAAGGCGATGACGCCGATGCCCACCAGGGCCATGCCACCCGCCATCAGGACACGTGGTCCCCAGCGATCCAGCAACAGTCCCACTGGCAATTGCAGCACGGCATAGACGTAGAGGTACAGTGCGGCAAGATTGCCGGTGACTGCGGCACCGACATCGAAGGCGGCCATCAGCGGATCAACCATCACCGAAGGCGCGGCCCGCTGGAAGAAGGCGTAGAAGAAGCAGTTCGCCGCCAGGAACCAGACGATCCAGGCCCTCAGCCCCCCGATCGCATGGACGCGCGTGACGGTGCTTGTCAGAGTATCGGTCATGCGGCGGCTCGCTGGTCCAGCGCGAACGCCTCGGCCAACAGTTCGTAGGACCGGACCCGCGCCGTGAAATCATGACTGATGGTCACGACGACCAGTTCCTCGACACCATAGAGTTCAGCCAGTCGCTCCAGCTCCGACTTCACCTTGTCCGGCGTGCCGGAAATCGAGCGGTCACGATTGGCCTCGACGATGGCGTGATCATGCGGGCTGTAGGGATAGGCATCCGCTTCCTCCGGCGTCGGGAACGGTCCCCATTCCCCCTTCATCAGCCGCAGCAGCCACAGGTCACGCGACTTGATCAGATAGTCGGCCTGTTCCTGGGTCTCGGCGCACAGCGCGAAGACGCCGATCGAGCCTTCCGGTTTCGGACAGTAGGCGGAGGGTCTGAAATGCTGGCGGTAGGCCTGCATGATCCTGTCGCCGCCCTGGGTATTGATGAAATGGGCGAAGGAGAAGGGCAGGCCGAAATGGGCCGCATAAGTCGCACTGTCGGCCGATGAGCCAAGCATCCAGACCTGCGGTGCCGTCGGGCCCAGCGGCTGCGCCTTGATGGCGGCGAAGGGATGATCGTCCTCCAGCGCGTCATTCATGAAGCCGATGACGTCGAGTACCTGCCGGGGGTAATAGTCGATGGAGGCCTTGCCGGGTCCGGCCTGCAGGGCGCGGGCGGTGTGGCCATCGCTGCCCGGTGCACGCCCGACGCCCAGGTCGATGCGACCGGGATACAGCGTTTCCAGCATCCTGAACGTCTCAGCCACCTTCAGCGCCGAATAGTGGCTGAGCATTACACCGCCTGAGCCGACACGCAGATGCTGCGTTGCCCCGGCGATGTGCCCGATCAGGATTTCCGGCGCGGCACCGGCCAACCCGCCGGAAGCATGGTGCTCCGCCAGCCAGTAGCGGTGATAGCCCAGCCGGTCACAGGCCTGGGCCAGCGCGATGGACTCGTGGATGGCGTCTGCAGGTGTCGCACCTGCCCGGATGGGACTCTGGTCAAGGACACTCAGGCGCACGGACGGCCCCTGCGAGCGTGGTTGCGTTCAGTCTGCTGTTTGCTCATGGTTCCACGAGATAGCGCGCGGGAGAAACCTATGGAAGACCCGAGAATTGCAATGGTGCTCCGCTTCTGGTTCGAGGAGCTGGCACCGGAACAGCACTGGAAGCGCGACAATGCCGTGGATGCAGTCATCGCCGAGCGGTTCGGAGCCCTGAACCGGGAAGCGGCACGCGGTGACTGCGACAGCTGGCAGGGCAGCAGCGACGGCGCGCTGGCGCTGGTCATCACACTGGACCAGTTCAGCCGCAACCTGTTTCGCGACAGCCCCGATGCCTGGGCCAACGACCCGAAGGCACTTGCCGTTGCGACCGCTGCCATCGGTGCGGGTTTCGATCAGCAACAGCCGGAGACGCGCCGGTTCTTCTTCTATCTGCCGTTCGAGCATTCGGAGGTGCTGGCGGTTCAGGAACGCTGCGTGGAACTGTTCAGTGGCCTTGATCTGCCGGAGTCCCACATGGCTGCCGTTCACCGTCATCACGAGATCATCGAACGCTTCGGTCGCTTTCCGCACCGCAACGCCGTTCTGGGACGGGAGAGCACGGCGGAGGAACTCGCGTTCCTGAAGGAGCCCAACAGCGCGTTCTGAGGTAACGGTCCATATTGCGATTTCCAGTCATTGCCATCAGCGCACTCATGGTGTCGGGTGGCTCCGCCGGGGCGGGCGGCGATGCATCCGGCGCTGGCTGGCAGGTCGTCAGCGCGACAGGCTATCGCCGCGCATACCATCTGCCACGCTGACCCGCTTCCCCCCACCGTCCCGCTGGGCCACAATGGTCGCACAACATCCGGGGAGGTGGAAGACATGAGTGCAATTGCAGACGAACATCCCGAGGAACTGCGGCAGGTGGTGGATGGGCTGATCGCCTTTGCCGACAGGGAGATCATGCCGCGCCATGCCGCCAACCGTGACCTGTTCGAGGACGGGCGGCGCATCTACACGGACGACGGACGCATGTCGCCGCCGGTGGTCGACCTGATCCGTGAGGTGCGGATGGCGGCCTCCAGGGCGGGCTATTACCAGATGTGCGTGCCGGAGGCGCTGGGCGGCGGCGGGTTGGGCAACGAGGCCTATTTCGCCGGCTGGCAGGCCCTGTTCCACCATTGCGGGCCGCAGAACTGGCTGATGCTCTATGCCATCAGCCACTGGGCCTTCGGGCCGAGCCGCCTGCTGGAGAAGGTCACCGACCGGGCGCGGGACGAGATCCTGGAGCCGCTGATGTCCGGCGAGAAGGGCATGTGCTTCGGCCTGTCGGAGCCGGGGGCAGGTTCCGATGCCACCATGATCAGGACGCGTGCAGTCCCTGATGGCGACGGCTGGGTGATCGAGGGGCGGAAGATCTGGACCACCAATT
>CAXBNO010000383.1:0-3921 GCA_963976775.1 uncultured Kordiimonadales bacterium | reverse complement strand
GGGGGCATGCCCCTGCCACGGGACTGACGCCGGGGCAGGTGCGTTGGGTCAGGCGACCCTGGTGGTGTCCTCGGCAGTCGTCCCGCGTTCCGGAAAATAGACAGTCACGGTTGTTCCCTCGCCCAGCGCACTTTCGATGGTCAGGGAGCCGCCGTGGAGTTCGGTGAACCGCTTCGCGAGAGGCAGGCCGAGACCGGTGCCGTCGTATTTCCTGCCGAGGGAACTGTCGATCTGCCGAAATGCTGTCAGCGCCTGGGGAATGTCTTCCGTCCGCATGCCGATACCGGTGTCGCTGACCGCAATGCGGAACCCACTCTCCATGCGTTCCGGTCAGCATCTGCTGGGTCTCATCAACAATATCCTCAACCTCTCCATGTTGTGCGGGCAGGCCATGCGGGCGGAAACCTGAATGACCTCGGTAACGTCAATCGGCTCGGGGCTGAGCGTCAGGCTGCCGGCCTCCGCCTTGGAGAGGTTGAGGATATTGTTGATGAGACCCAGCAGATGCTGACCCGAATCGAGAATGTCGCCTGCGTAGTCCTTGTACTTCGGCGTGCCAAGGGGGCCGAAGGATTCCGCGCTCATGACTTCCGAGAAGCCGATGATGGCGTTCAGCGGGGTGCGCAACTCGTGGCTTACGGCGGCGAGGAATTCCGACTTTGCCCTGCTGGCGGCCTCTGCCTCGTTCCGGGCCACGGCCAGGTTGTCGGCAAAGCGGGACAGGGTTTCCTTCTGCTCGGTCAGCTTGGTCTTCGTCTGCTGCAGTTCTTCGATGCGCGCGGCCAGCGTCGCCTCATGCTTCTTCATCTCGGTGATGTCGGAGAAGATCAGCACGAGTCCGTCGTCGGCAGTCTTGTTCGCCGCAACCCGGAACCAGCGCCCCTTCGCGCCTGCAAATTCCCGGCGCAGGTCGCCGCGGCGCAATTCTTCCATCATCCGTCGGCGGGAGAGTGCGCCCATGCCCTCCGGCATGTTCAGCAGGCGTCCCTCGAACAGGCCGGTGACGATCTCGTCCAGGGTGCATTCCGTCCTCAGCAGATGGCCAGCCGGCGCGAAGGCGTTGGCCAGCGTCCGGTTGCACATCAGGAACTGGCCGGTGCTGGCGAAAAGCGCGATGCCTTCCGATGCGGCGGCGATGGCATCCTTGACGGATCGCCGTGCGTTCTCCGCATCGGACTCCGCCATGCGTTGCCGCGTGATGTCTGCGGCCACGCCACGGTACCCGAGAAAGCGTCCGGTGCTGTCGTGCATCGGATGCGCGGCGAGCCGCAACTGGACCGCCCCATGCTTGCCCACGAGCTTGAGTGGACAGGTGACATCACTGAAGTGCTCTTGCTCGCGCATCAGGCGCTGCAGGTCGCGCACGACTGCCGGATCGCGCCGCAGGTCGGAGACCTCGATGAAACGCTTGCCGATCAGGTTCTCTGGCGGGACACCCGTGATCTGCTCGAACCGACCGGAGACGGATGTGAATCGGTGATTGGCATCGGTTTCCCAGACCCAGTCGGAGGCGATCTGGGTCAGGCGGATATAGCGGGCTTCACTGTCGCGGAGAGCGCGCTCGCGCTGGGTCGCCTCTGTCATGTCGCGGGCGATCAGCATCCGCGGCCCGTCGTCCAGGAACACCTGACCGAGGTCCAGGGTGCGTCCGTCATGCAGTTCCAGCCTGATTTCATGCAGGTCGCCCCGCAGGAACTTCCTGATCAGAACGGCTGACTTTTCCGGGGGCGGCATGGTCCGATCGGAACCGCCACCGCCGCCGACGCTTCGCGCCTGTTCCGTGATACGCTGGATGAATGGCAGGCGGTCCAGGCTGGGAAAATCCATCAGGACACCCGTGGGGGTGGTTATCAGCTGGTCGCTGTGACTGAACAGGGCCAGTCCGTCGACCAGCGACCCCATCTGGGTAACCATTGCAGTAGTCAACTGGCGCCGCCGGGTCATCCAGAATGCAACCGCGACCCCGAAGCCGAAGACGGATGCAACGACTCCAGCCGCGACCTGCGCTTCGAACGATCCGGCCCAGCGATAGGTCGCTGCGACGAAGCCTGCGCCGGCAAGCGTCACGAGCAACAGGATCACCGTCGTGTGGATCGGCCTGCGGGACCAGACATGGCGTGCAACAGCCAGGAAATCATGAGGGATTTCCGCCTCCGAACCGGTCGGGGTATGGGGATGTGACGCACTCATATCCGCACTATGCGGGCGGACCAGTAAAGGGAATCCTAACGGACAGCATGTCGCTGATCAGGATTTTCCCTTTTTGTCTAGGCATTTGGTGATGGCCGCCACAAGAATGTCCACAGGCTGTCCTGACCGGGAAAGCCTGTGGACAGCAGTATCAGTTCTTGCCTGCGTCATAGGCCGCCAGCGCTGCAGCGGAAACCAGATCGGAAACAGATGATCCAATGGGCACCACCTGTGCCGGGTGGGCCAGGCCCACGAGCAGGGGGCCCAGTACGGTCGCGCCACCCAGGGACTGCAGCAGCTTGGCCGCGATGTTGGCGGACTGCAGTCCGGGCATGATCAGCACATTCGCCGGTCCGGAAAGTCTCGAAAAGGGATAAAGCTCCATCAGTTCCGGGTTGAGCGCGACATCAACGGACATCTCGCCGTCGTACTCGAAGTCCAGTTCCCGAGAGTCCAGCAGGGAAACGGCACCACGAATATTGTCGGATGTGACGTGGGTCGAATTGCCGAATGTCGAGTAGGAAACCAGCCCGACCCGAGGCTCGTGCCCCATCTGGCGCGCCATGGCCGCAGCCTGGATCGCGATGTCGGCAAGCTCGACGGAGGTCGGGAGTTCGTGCACCGTCGTGTCGGCGATGAACACGGTACGCCCCCGCGACAGCAGCATGGTCAGGCCAAACACCCGCTGACCGTGGCGCGGATCGATCACCCGCCGCACATCCTCATAGGCAAAGGAAAAGCGTCGCGTGATGCCAGTGACCATCGCGTCCGCATCGCCGTTGGCAACCATGCAGGCCGCGAACACGTTGCGGTCGGTATTCACCAGCCGCTGGCAATCGCGATACAGCAACCCGCGACGCTGCCAGCGGGCGTAGAGGAAGTCGTAGTAGGTTTCGCGATTGTCGAAGTCCCGGGCGCTGACGATCTCCAACTCATCCGGGTCATGACCCATTTCGCGGATCATTTCCTGCACCCGCTCCGGATAGCCGATCAGCACCGGTGTGCCATAGCCCTCCTGCTTGAAGGCCAGTGCGGCACGGATGACCTTCTCCTCCTCACCCTCCGCGAAGACAACACGCTTCGGATTGGCGCGAACCTCATCGAAGATAAGCTGCAGCACGCCGAAGGTCGGGTCCAGGCGTGCGCGCAGTTCGTTGATGTAGCTCTCCATGTCGACGATCGGCTTGCGCGCCACACCGCTGGCCATCGCGGCCTCTGCCACCGCAGGCGGAATGGCCGAGATCAGGCGCGGGTCGAAAGGTGTCGGGATGATGTACTCCGGCCCGAACTGCAGGCGGGTGCCACGATAGGCGCGCGCGACCTCGTCCGGCACGTCTTCCCGCGCCAGGTCGGCCAGGGCCTCCGCCGCGGCGATCTTCATCTGTTCGTTGATCGTTGTCGCGCGGACATCCAGCGCGCCCCGGAAGATATAGGGAAAGCCCAGGACGTTGTTCACCTGGTTGGCATAGTCGGACCGCCCCGTTGCCACGATGGCGTCGGAGCGGACTTCGGCGATTTCCTCCGGCGTGATCTCGGGGTCCGGGTTGGCCATGGCGAAGATCACCGGATTGTCGGCCATCGACGCGACCATTTTCCTGGTCACGGCCCCTGCCACCGACAGGCCGAAGAACACGTCGCAATCGACCATGGCCTCTTCCAGCGTGCGGGCATCCGTCTCCGCCGCATGGGCCGACTTCCACTGGTTCATGCCCTCTTCGCGGCCGCGATAGA
>CAXBNO010000382.1:0-3924 GCA_963976775.1 uncultured Kordiimonadales bacterium | reverse complement strand
TGGCCGCCGCCCGCTCCTTCGGCCTGCAGACCGCCTATGTCGAGCGGCGCAACGAATACGTCGCCAGCGGCGGCAAGCCACGCCCCGCCAGCCAGGACTGGGAATGGGTGGCCAGCGATTTCATCGACCTGGCAGAAAAGATGGGCTGCTAGATCGTTCCAATGTTTGATTGTGGTGCCCGCCTGCTCCCCCACCCGGTCGCCCACCGGAGTATCCTTATCGGGTCACCCGGGAGGACCGGTCAGGCGCTGGAAATCAGGCAGGCCCGCGCCGATGTCGAAATGGGTCTCGTCCTCGATCTCCAGCGTCATCAGCATGTCCTCCTCCGGGTCGCGATAACCTTCTTCGAAAACGGTGTTCGACTGGTAGTAGATCAGGCGCACCGCACCGGAATTGTCCCGCATCGGCAAGCCGATGGATTCGTTGATGACTTCCTTGCCCGTCGCTGTCCGGGCACGCAGGTGCGCCAGAATCCCGCACGGCTGTTCACAGATCACGAACAGCGAGCGTGAAGCGTTCTCCTTGCGCCAGCCCTCCACGAAGTCGAGATAGTTCGTTCCCGTGATCTCGGTCCCGTACTGTTCACGCACGCCCGTTCCCGCCAGATGGACCCGGATGAAGTCCGGCGAGATCAGTTCGTGAATGACATAGGTCGAAAGGATCGGCCCCTGCGTGCAGGGATCGAAATCCCTGCGCGTCGGCACCAGGCCCTGCCTGGGCAGCCCGAACCAGTAGTTCGCGAACATCACGCTGCGGCTGTCACGGATGTCCAGTCCCGACAGGAATTCCGGTGTATCCATGAAACGCACAACCTGCCTGCCAAGCGTTCCGACATCAGGAACGCACCTGAAACTGAGCGGAAAGGATAGCAGGCAAATGCCTGACGGACACGCCCGGGAAATGATGAAGGGGAGAATTGGGTTACTTCCGGGTGCCGTCGCGACTATGATGTGCAGTCAGCAAGAAATGTTCCGATCCTGATCCAGCGTGTTTCCGAGGCTCGGTTCCCCATGGCGGGAACTTCTTCGTTTCCATACTGCGTTCACGACCAGTCACTGGAGAAGCACCGATGCAGCGTTCGACACCCAGCAAGGCAGAAGAGAAACTCGCGCTGGAGGAGCGCAAGGCGCGGCAGATGATCAAGGACAAGGAATCCGCGCGTGTGGCGCGGAACGCCAAGGTCGAGAAGCTGAAGGCGTTGCGCATAGCCAAGGAAGCCGAGGAGCTGAAGGCGAAGGAAGCCGAGGCGGCGGCGGCCCCTGCCCCGCGCAAGCGCAAGGCGGCGGCAAAGAAGAAGACCGCAGGCTGAAGATTGCGCCGCCGGAGACCGCGCGGCCTGCTGTGACCAGACTGTGACCGCCCTTGAATCGACATGATCTCACCCGACATAGCGCCTGCTGTGGTTGTCAGGTGTGATTGGCGGAATCCGGTCGGCGTCTGCACCATTGCAGGATCGAGTGACCGGTTCAGGCCTGTCGCGCAGCTCGCCCGCCAGGGTGCCCAATCAAAGGGGTAGTTACGTCATGAATGTCATTCGCGTCACCACTGCTGGTCTGCTGATGCTGGTTCTGGCCGCATGCAGTGGCATCCACTCGAACGAGACCTACAAGCGCGGCGAACTTGGCCGTGCCGCCTCCATCGAGAGGGGCACGATCGTCAGTGTCCGCAATGTGGACGTTGAAGGGACGCGGTCCGGCACCGGTACGGTCGGCGGCGCGGTCGCCGGTGGTGCCATCGGTTCCCAGGTCGGCGGCAGCGGCGTCGCCCGCGTCGCCAGTGCGGTTGGTGGTGCCATCATCGGTGCGGTTGCCGGTTCGGTTGCGGAGGAGGGTATCACTTCCGGGAACGCGACGGAGTTCATCATCCGCAAGGAGAACGGCGACACCTTCGTCATCGTGCAGAACGATGGTGAGGAGATGAAGGCCGGACAGCCGGTGCTGATCATCTTTTCCGACAAGACCCGCATCGTGCCGGACCTGGGTCAGGACATCACGACAGCCAGACCGGCTTCCTGAGACTGACCGGCGCTGGTATTCACCCCAGCGCCAGCACCTGCTCTGCCAGCGCAACCCGGTCTTCGATCGTGCGCATGACCGTCGGTGTGACCGGCGCCTGGACACCCTGTGCTGTCACGGTCCCGACCGAACCGGCATCAGCCTTGTCCAGCACCAGATGACTGACGATGTCGCGGTAGCGTCCGGCGACCGCAGCAACGCTGGGGTCGGTCCCCATTTCCCTGAACATCTTCGCCGTCGGCCCCTTGATGGCATCTCCGCCGACGATGGGTGAAACGGCCACCACCGGGGTTCCCCCGTCTCGCAGGGTCCGCAAACGATCCCGCAGACCCGTCAGGTGCAGGATCGGATCGATGGAAATGAACGGGTTCGACGGCCCGATGATGACCATCGCCGGGTTCTCCAGCGCCGCGGTGACTTCGGCGGTCGGTGTCTGCGGCGCGCCGCCGTGCAGGGTGAAACCGGTAACGGCAGGGGCTGCGCGCAGACGCACGAAGTAATCCTGAAACGCCACCGGGCCATCGGCTGTTTCGATGATGGTCGGCGCAACCGTATCCGTCATTGGCAGGACGCGCGGCCCGATCCCGAGCGCCCCGGCCAGTGCTACCGTGACTTCGGTCAGCCGTTCCCCCGAGCGCATGCGCCGCGTGCGCTCCACATGCATGGCGAGATCCCGGTCACCGAGGAAGAACCAGTCCGGTCCCCCAAGTTCACGCATCGCGGTCATGAAACCGTCGCTCTCGTCCTGCCGTCCCCAGCCCTGCGCCAGGTTGGCGCGGTCGGAAAGGGTATAGACCAGCGTGTCGATGTCGGGGCAGATGCGCAGGCCCAGATGGTCGAAGTCGTCGCCGGTGTTGGCGATGATCGCCAGATCCCCTGGCGGCAGCACCCGGGCCAGCCCCAGCGCCAGCTTGGCCCCGCCGACACCGCCGGACAGATAGGTGATCCCGCCGCCGCTCATCGGAACAGGTCCATCAGCGGGTGGCGCACCAGTTCATCCGCCGTGCCGTGGCGACCTGCGAGTTGCATGCCGCGCACGATCACGACAGGCACACCCTCCGCGCCCTGCCCCATGACGAGGGAGGCGGCGGCGGCAACTTCGTCCGCAATGCCAAGCTCGCTGGCCTGCAGTTCCCGCCCGTCCCGATCGATCTGACCCCGCAGGTCCTGCATTGCGGGCACACCGGCCACGCCGATCGCGATTCCGGAACTGCCGACCCGCCAGGCCCGACCGGGGCTGTCGTTGATGACGACGCCGAGTTCGCCCCCGGCAAGCCGCTGCAGGTCCGCGCGCAGCCGCTTCGCGCTGCCGTCCGGGTCCACCGGCAACAGCAACAGCCGCTCCCGCCCCTGCCCGTCGCGCGGCACATTGGAGGCATCGATGCCCGCATTGGCCAACACATGCCCGAGCCTGTGGCGGACGATCAGCACGCCGGGGCGATGGCGCACGACCTCCGACGCTTCGGACAGCACCACCTCCACCTGTCGCGGATCCTTGGCACACTGGGCGGCAATGCGGATGGCACGGTCGGAGGGCCGGACGTCATCCAGCACGACATAGCGATCCTCCGCCTTGGAGATCACCTTCTGCGCCACCGCAACGATGTCACCATCGTGCAGTCCGCCCGCCGATGCGCCGGCGGCAGCATGGATCATCCCTGCCAGATCAGCACCGGGCAGAACCTCCGGCAGTCCCTCCAGCCCGATCAGCTCAAGTCGCCGCATGGCGGTTCGATTCCTGGTCCAGGTCCGCTCAGTCCATGTCCGGCAGATTGGTGATGCGGATACCGGCACCGGGGCTCTTGTAGCGCTTGTTCATGAAGATCAGCACGGACGTCAGCGCCTCGGCCACCGCCGCATTGTCGATGGGGCCGACATGGAAACCACGCATGCCGCAGGCTTCCACCAG
>CAXBNO010000381.1:0-3927 GCA_963976775.1 uncultured Kordiimonadales bacterium | reverse complement strand
ATCCTGACCCGGTCGCTGCGCGCCGACATGGGGGTGATGATCTCCGCCTCCCACAATTCCTTCGAGGACAATGGCATCAAGCTGTTCGGTCCCGACGGTTTCAAGCTGTCCGACGAGACCGAACTGGAGATCGAGGCCGAAATGGAGAAGGCCGGACAGGTCCGCCTGGCGGACTCACAGGATCTGGGCCGCGCCAAGCGGCTGGAGGATGCGGGCGGGCGCTACATCGAGTTCGTGAAGAACACCTTTCCGCGCGGGCGCACCCTGAACGGCCTGAAGGTCGTGGTCGATTGCGCCAATGGCGCAGCCTACAAGGTCGCCCCGATGGCGCTCTGGGAACTGGAGGCCGATGTGGTCTCGGTTGGCGTCGCGCCGAACGGCCTCAACATCAATGCCGGGTGCGGCTCCACCGCGACGGAAATGCTGCGGGAGAAGGTGCTGAAGCTGGGGGCGGACGTCGGGATTGCGCTGGACGGGGACGCCGACCGGCTGATCATGGTCGACGAGAAGGGGCAGGAGGTCGATGGCGACCGGCTGATGGGCCTGATCGCCTCCCACTGGGCGGCGAACGGCCGACTGAAGGGCGGCGGGCTGGTGGCCACCGTGATGTCGAACCTGGGGCTGGAGCACTACATGAACAGCCTCGGCCTCGACCTGGTCCGGACCCGGGTCGGGGATCGCTATGTCGTCGAGCAGATGCGGGCGAAGGGCTACAATGTCGGTGGCGAGAAGTCCGGCCATATCGTCCTGACCGACTATGCCACCACCGGCGACGGCACCCTTGCCGCGCTGCAGGCGCTGTCCGCGATAGCCGAGACGGGCAAGCCTGTGTCGGAGGCGGTGGCGCTGTTCGATCCGCTGCCGCAGGTGCTGAAGAATGTCCGCTTCGGTGCCGGTGCGCCGCTGGAGGAGAAGCAGGTGAAGGCGGCGATCACGGAGGGCGAGTCGCGACTGAACGGCACCGGTCGGGTGCTGATCCGCAAGTCGGGCACCGAACCCGTCATCCGTGTCATGGCGGAGGGGGAGGACGCGGGCCTGGTTGGAAACGTGGTCGACGACATCTGCGATGCGATCAGGGCGGTTGCCGCCAGTGCATGACCGGAAAGGCCACGGCCGGGTCCTGATCATCGCCGGGTCCGATTCCGGCGGCGGCGCGGGTATCCAGGCCGACATCAAGACGGTGACCGCACTTGGCGGCTACGCGGCGACAGCGATCACGGCGCTGACGGCGCAGGACACCCATACGGTACACGCGATTCAGGAAATCCCCGAAGCGTTCATCAGCCAGCAGATCGCGGTCGTGGCCGATGACATTGGCGCGGACTGCGTCAAGACCGGGATGCTGCATCGCCGGTCGGTGATCGAGTGTGTGGCGCAGGCGCTGGACGCACATCTGGCCGGTGTGCCGGTGGTGATCGATCCGGTCATGGTGGCCAAGGGCGGCGCGCGGCTGCTCGATGACGACACCACCGATAGCCTGATGCGCCTGCTGGTGCCCCGTGCGGCCCTGCTGACACCGAACCTGCCGGAGGCCGAGGTGCTGACAGGCATGACGATCACCACGGTCGCGGACATGGAGCGGGCGGCTGAGAAGCTGCTCGCCGCCGGTGCCCGTGCCGTGCTGCTGAAGGGGGGGCATCTGGCGGGACCGGACCTGACCGACCTGCTGCTGACCGGCGATGGTGAACGGCACGTGTTCAGCGGTCGTCGCATCGACACCCGACACACTCACGGAACCGGCTGCACCACGGCCTCTGCCGTCGCCTGCGGCATCGCGCAGGCCATGCCGCTGCCTGACGCGGTGGCGCGCGCCCGCGCGTATGTGCGCAAGGCGATCCTGACCGCGCCGGGGCTGGGGGGCGGCCATGGTCCGCTGAACCACGGCCATACGGTCGGCTGATCAGCCGCCGCGCCCTGTCTGCAATCCATCCAGCCACGCCAGGACTTCCGGAACGGTCTCCAGCACATTCTGCGCCGCAGGCTGCGGACGCGCGATCATGATGACCGGCAGTCCCGCCGCCCCGGCTGCGGCGATCTTGGCCCAGCCTGCACTGCCGCCACTGTTGCGGGCAACCAGGTGGGTTGTCCCGGTTTCCGCCAGCAGGCGGGCCTCTTCCGCCTCCGTCTTGCCGGGTGGCCCGATGATCCAGCTTGCATCGGGCAGCAGGTCAGCGGGCGGCGGCTCCAGCGAGCGCACCACCAGTCGCGCGGGGTGACCGCGAAACGCGGCCAGATGGCGCTGGCCCAGGGCAAGGAAGCCGGTTGCATCCTCCGGCAGCAGTCGGGCCGCTTCGGCGAGGTCGGCGGCGGCGATCCATTCCGCAGGCGTCGGCTGCGTCCACGGCGGACGCAGCAGCCGCACCATCGGCAGCGCCATGTCTCCTGTGACGCCGGTGACGGTGCGCGACATCCGCGCGGCGAATGGGTGGGTCGCGTTGATGACCACATCAACCCCTTCATCACGCAGGTACGCCGCGAACCCCTCCGCGCCCCCGAATCCACCACTGCGTACGGACGCCACGAAACCCTTCGCCTGCCGTGTCACACCGGCGAGCGATACGGTGACGCGAAAGCGCGGTTCATTGGCCAGGGCGCGGTCAAGCGCGCCTGCTTCCGCCGTTCCGGCCAGCAACAGGACATTCAACGGCCCGTCATGCTCACTGTGCGTGGGCAACGATCCGCCCCTGTCTGTCGGTGATCATCAGATCGACCTGGATCGGGGCGCCTGCCAGTTGCTCCAGTGCGCGTGCCCGGCAGTTCCGGGCAATCGCGGGGGCCAGTTCGATGCCCGCTTCCAGGGCCAGATCCAGTGCCTGCTTCGCGGTATTGGCCCGTGCGATCCGCCCGGCAACATCAGCCGACGCACCCAGTCCTGCCGCCATATGGGCGAGCGCGGGAAGATCGACCTGGCTGCGCCCCGAGTGCAGGTCATTGGCGCCCTGCGAGAACTTCACCAGTTTGCCGAAGCCACCGGCGATGGTCAGTCGCGGCAGAGGGTGATCGCGCAGGTACTTCAGGGTGCCGCCGATGAAATCCCCCATGTCGAGGATCGCCGACGTCTCAAGACCATAGTGGTGGATCACCGCCGCCTCCGACGTGGAACCGGTGGCCGCCGCCACATGCGCCGTGCCGCAGGCGCGCGCCACATCGACGCCGCGATGGATGGAGGCGATCCAGGCGGAACAGGAAAACGGGCGGACGATGCCCGTGGTGCCCAGGATCGACAGCCCGCCCTCGATTCCCAGCCGACCGTTCCAGGTCTGTCTGGCCAGTTCCGCCCCGCCGGGAATCGAGACCTCGATTTCCACATCACCGCTGCCGCCGTGGATCTCGGCGGTCCCGAAGATCACCGTGCGCATCATGTCCCGCGGCACCGGGTTGATCGCGGGTTCGCCGGGGGGCAGCGGCAGGCCCGGGCGGGTCACCGTGCCGACCCCGGCACCTGCCCGGAAGCGGACGCCGGACCCCGGCGGGCCATGGCGCACCGTGGCGATGATCAGCGCCTGATGGGTGACGTCCGGGTCGTCACCCGCATCCTTGATGATACCGGCAGTGGCATATCCGTCGCCGCGCCCCAGATAGGCCAGTGCGAACTCCGGCGTCTGGCCCTTCGGCAGGGTGATGCCGACCGGATCGGGAAAACGGCCGGTCAGCAGCGCCTGATACGCGGCCTTGCTCGCCGCCGTCGCGCACGCGCCCGTCGTCCACCCGGTTCTCAGCTTGCCTGTCGGTCGTTCAGCCATGCGCTGCAATCTAGCGCGCTCCATCGAATGATGGAATCGGCACCGGCCCGCTCCCCCGCCCGGCCACCCACAGCAGGATCCTCAATGGGTGGCCGGGTGGGGGAGCGGGCCGGTGCCGCAATCAGATAGGGGAACGATCTGAGACGGAAATTCCGAGATGAACTTCAGGGGGTGTCGGGAAATG
>CAXBNO010000380.1:0-3928 GCA_963976775.1 uncultured Kordiimonadales bacterium | reverse complement strand
CCGAGAAGCTGCTGGCCAACGCCCGCAGCCAGAAGCGCGCCCTGATGCAGATCCTCCTCACCGGCAAACGCCGCTTCCCCGAATTCGAGGGGCTGGAATGGCGAGAAGTGCGGTTAGGGGATGTTTTCACCGAAAGATCTGAACGCGGAGGCGATGAGCTCCCACTTCTGGCAATCACCAGCGCCCGCGGAGTGATACCGCAGACCGAGACTGACAGGCGGGATACCTCGCGTGAGGACAAATCCTCATACAAGCAAATCCACGTTGGCGATATCGGATACAACTCAATGCGGATGTGGCAGGGTGTATCGGCTCTATCGGGTCTGACGGGCTTGATAAGTCCAGCTTACACGGTAGTCGTACCCACGCGGAAGATTAATGCGCGCTTCGCCGCACACCTATTCAAACTGCCCAAACAAGTTCACTTCTTTCGGCGCTATTCACAAGGATTGACCTCAGATACCTGGAATTTGAAGTTCAAGCAGTTTTCTGATGTTCCCGCGAGAATTCCGGAGATTAGAGAGCAGATCAAGATCGCTGCGACCCTAGATCTGTGGGACGAGGCGGTTCGCCAGATCGAGAATAAGGGTTCGCTACTCCGCTCTGAGAAAGCGGCCCTGATGCAACAGCTACTTACGGGCAAACGTCGCGTGAAGGTCTGACATGAATGGCCTTGAGAGCGAGCCACAAGCCCCATTTGTGGCCAAGGACTCGGACGGCAAGGACGAATTCCAACGTGCGATCATCGATCAACTGATCGCCGATACGGAGCTCTACAGCACGGCGGAGCGGCAACAGGAATTGCTCGACTTCGTCGTCCGGTTCCGCCGCATGGCCCCGTTCAACGCCATGCTGCTGCACATCCAGAGGCCCGGCGTCAGCTATGTGGCGAGTGTCAGGGACTGGCGCGAACACTTCGAGCGCAAGCCGAAGCAGGATGCCCGGCCCCTGCTGATCATGCGCCCCTTCGGCCCGGTCGATCTGGTCTATGACGTGCAGGACACGGAGGGGCGGCCTCTGCCCGAGAGCGCCTTCGCCTTTCCGGCAACGGGGGCGGTGACGGATCAATGGCTCACTGATGCCAGTACCAGGCTGGCCCGCCTCGACATCCATTGCGCGTCGGTCGACAAGGGCGACCTGCAGGCCGGATACGTCCAGGTCACGAAGCGCCGGGATTCGAAGCTGCTGCGCCATGTCTATCGCCTGGCGCTCAACCGCAATCACCGCGCCCCGACACGGTTCGTCACCCTGGCCCATGAACTGGGTCACCTGCTGCTGGGCCACCTGGGTGATGACCCGAAGCGCCAGGTCCGGGACCGGTCAGCGAAGTCGCAAGAGGTCAAGGAGGTCGAGGCTGAGACCGTCGCCTACCTGGTCGCCCGCCGACATGGCGTCAACCCCCGCAGTGAATCCTACCTGCAGGCCTACCGCGGCAGCTTCGCCGACATGGACGTCTGGGCCGTCATGAAGGCAGCGGGCGAGATCGAGCGCATGCTGCGCCTCTCCCTTTCCGCAAGATCATAGCTGCCAATCACCTCCCTCCCCGCGATTGCGTCTCGCGAGAGCAGCGCCACATACTGCAACTCAAGGTGAACTGATTGGGGGCAGATCATAATGGTCGATTGGGACAGGCACTGGCAGGAGCGTCGCGAACCGCAAGACAACAGCGAAGGCCGCACCTCATACGAGCGTGACTATGCCAGGGTTGTGCATTCCGCTTCGTTCAGAAGGCTCCAGGCGAAGACCCAGGTTCTGGGGGTCGGGGACAGCGATTTCTACCGGACCCGTCTGACGCATTCGATGGAGGTAAGCCAGATCGGCGCTGCGATCACAAAGAAGCTCTATCGGGGGGCTCCTCAGGGAACCGAGATCAGGAGCATTCTGCCGCCGCCGATGCTGATGCGAACAATCTGCCTCAGCCATGATCTTGGTCATCCGCCGTTTGGTCATGGCGGCGAGGTGGCTCTGAACCGCTGCATGCTGGGGCACGGCGGGTTCGAGGGAAACGGCCAGACTTTGCGGATCATGGCCAGGCTGGAACCCTATCATGCGACCTACGGCATGAACCTGACACGTCGATCATTGCTGGGAGTGCTAAAGTACCCTGCACCCCACAACAAGGTCTTGGTGCCGGAGGCATACCCGAAAGAGGCGCATTCCTCGGTTTCGGTGTTCGAGGCCGGGCCGTTCAAGCCCCCCAAGTGCTATTTCGATGACGAGATCGAGGTGGTGAACTGGATCGCCGAGGGTCTCGCTGATTGGGACACGTTCAGTACCGAATTCAAACCACCTGACCCAATCGAAAAGAAACACCGGAAACCGGTTCACAAGTCACTCGACACTTCGATCATGGAGATCGCCGACGACATCGCCTACGGCATTCACGATCTTGAAGATGGCATCAGTCTGAAGCTGATAGTAAGTGACGACCTGGAGGCCAAAGAGGTCAGGGAGAGACTCGCTCCCTTTGTGGTGGTCCATCATGGAGGCGATCACGAGAGCTTCATCGCGCAACTCTTCAGTTCCAGAACGCATGAACGCAAGAAGGTCATCGGTAGCCTGGTAGGGTTTTGTATACAGCATGTCGAAGTAGCAAAGCGATTGTCGGATCGACAACCGTCCAGCAACTGGAGTTCAAGGGCCAGAAGATCGTGACGGAGTTGTTCCACGCATTCCAGACTGACCCCAAGCGATTGCTGCCAACAAGGGACGCCGCGTCTTACGAAGAAGCGCCCGATGATCGACGGAAGATGCGGGTCATCTGTGACTATATCGCCGGAATGACCGACGAGTACGCCACGAAGCGTTACGAACAGTTGTTCACGCCCCGGGCGGGCTCCGTGTTCGACAGGCTCTGATGATGTACGGGGTCCGTCCTGATACCCGTGAGGAGGCTGCGGCCAAGCTGCCGGCCCTGCATGTGCTGCTGAACATGGGCTGGGACTACCTCTCCCCTGCTGACTGTCTCACAGCCCGTGGGTCGGAACGTGAGGTCCTGTTGCCGGATGTGCTCAGGGAGCATCTCTCATCGCACACGTTCGAATACAAGGGCACGACACACTCCCTGTCTAAGGCCGGAATCGACCAGGTCCTGCGAACCATTTCCGCAACGGGCATAAGCGACGGCCTGCTGGCGGGCAACCAGGCCATCTACCGGCATCTGACACTTGGCGTCACGGTCACCGAGTTCATTGACGGCCATCGCCATTCAGTGACGGTTCCGCTGATCGACTGGCAGGATGTCTCTGCCAACTGGTTCCAGGTCACCGAGGAACTGAGTGTCGAGCGACCGGCGGGCAAGGGGCGCTATCGCCCGGATATCGTCTGCTATGTGAATGGCATCCCACTGGTCGTGATCGAGGCCAAGCGCCCCGGGTCGTCCACTAGGACCAGGGCCATGGTCGAGGAGGGGATCAGCCAGCACCTGCGCAATCAGCTGGGTGACGGCATCCAGGATCTCTATGCCTACTCCCAGCTTCTGCTCTCCATCTCGGGCGTCGAGGGTCGGTTCGGGACCACCAACACGGCCGGGAAATTCTGGTCCCTCTGGCGTGAGGAAGAGATCGCGGCAGAGGACATCCAGAATATCCGCTCCACAAGCCTCTCGGAGGCGCAGATAAGTGCTGTCTTCGCCGACCGCCCCGACTGGGCGCGAAAGGACTACGAGGCCCTTCAGGCAGGCCCTGTGCTGGCCACGGAGCAGGACCGAATGCTGGTTGGGCTGCTGCGCCCCGACCGGCTGCTGGAATTCGTGCGCTACTTCATCTTCTTCGACAGGAAGAAGGGCAAGATGGCCGCCCGGTACCAGCAGGTATTCGGTATCAAGTCGATGCTGGCCCGCATCGCCCAGCGCCGACCGGATGGCGGACGTGAAGGCGGCGTCATCTGGCACACGACAGGGTCGGGAAAGTCCAACCTGATGGTGCTG
>CAXBNO010000379.1:0-3931 GCA_963976775.1 uncultured Kordiimonadales bacterium | reverse complement strand
ACCTGGCCGGACCCGCAGGGTGTCGCCTGCGATGATGTTCTCCAGCGGGGCGTCATATTCGTCGCCATCAGGCAGCACCCGGCGCGCCGTCTTCGGGGCCAGGTCCAGCAGCGCCCGGATCGCGTCGCCCGTCCGCTCCCGCGCGCGCAGTTCCATGACCTGTCCCACCAGGACCAGGGTCACGATCACCACCGACGCCTCGAAATAGACCGGCAGGTGCCCATCCGCCCCCCGCAGGGCCGGGGGAAACAACTGCGGCAGGTAGGTTGCAACCAACGAATAGAGGTAGGCGGTGCCGACACCGATCATGATCAGTGTCCACATGTTCAGATTGCCGGTCCTGATCGAGGTCCAGCCCCGATGGAAGAACGGTCGCGCCACCCAGATCATGACGACGGTCGCCAGCAGGCTTTCCAGCCAGGTCGCCAATGGCTCGCCAACCCAGCCGCGCACGGGGATGCCGACCATTGGTGCCATGGTCAGGATCAGCAGCGGCACCGCCATGGCCAGGCTGATCCACAGCCGCCGGGTGAAATCGATCAGTTCATGATTGGGTTCATCGGAAACACCGTCCATCGGCTCCAGCGCCATGCCACAGACAGGGCAGGTACCCGGTCCCTCCTGCACCACCTCCGGGTGCATGGGGCAGGTGTAGGTGGCATTCTTCGGTGCCGCCTGATGCTTGCGCGCCTTGTTGCCGGAGAGATGGAACCAGGGATCATTGCCGAACTTCGTGCGGCAGCCCTCGCCGCAGAAATGGAATGTGTGACCCTTGTGCAAAAGGGTCGGCTTGCCCGCTTCGAGTGGCACCGACATCCCGCACACCGGATCCTTCACCGCGCCATCGACCGGCAAGGTGGCAGCCCGGAGTATGTCGGCGGATGTGACCTGTTCGGCCTGCCCCGATGGTGTCGTCATCTGTTGGATTCCCGTTCGCGAAACACGACCGCCTTCATGCAGCTTCCAGCAACTGGAAGGTCAACTGACCCCGTGTGAGCCGGATCAGTCCGTCCTGTCAAGCACGATGCCGTTCAGTTGCCAGTCATAGCCATCGCCCGCGATCTCGCCGGTCGTGAACAGGTGATTGCGCAGGGAGCCGTCGGCATGACGCAGCAGGTGCTCGATCACGCCCTTCTCCGTTCCCCCGAAATCCTCCCTGAACCAGACGTAGATGGAGGACACCCTGAGGCCGCCGTCGCCATCGATATGTGCCCCCCGGCTGTGGTTGATGTAGCCACGCGCCTGATCATCCAGCTGGGCGTCCAGCTTCTCCGGTTCATAGGCCTCCGCCCGCAGGTCGGGGCAGCCGATCGAGGCGCAATTGACCGCGTAATGGATGCGCGGATCATCGAAGATCGGGCGCAGGATGCGGTGCTCGATGTCGTTCAGTGTCAGGGGCTGCCCCTGCACGGTCACCAGTTCCGCCCCCCAGGGACCAGAGGCGAAGAGACCGGGCGAGATGTCGATGTCGCGGATGCTCTCCACATCGGGATGGTCCAGCACCACGCGCACCGTCAGCGCATTGTAGAGGTTGATCCAGAAGGCGAACTGGTCCGGTCGATCCAGACCCCTGACCTCCGTCGCCGCCAGTCGGGCGACATAGCGATCCAGCACGGCCCGGTCACGGGCGAACCCGGCATAGTCCACGCGCATCACCCCGTTGGGTCCACGCACCAGATGCGTCTTCAGCAGCGCATCCCAGTCACCATGATCAACATGCAGCTCCGACGACGGCGTGTAGGGGGTCCACATCTCCCAGAGTTCCGCGTCCGGCGCGAACAGGCGCTCCCAGGGGGCTGAACTGGCGGCGAACGGCAGGAAGGTGAGGATCAGCAGAACCAGCAGGCTCGGACGGCGGTGGCGCATGAGACTGATCCCCTGGAGCTGTTGGCGAGTCCGTCAGATATCGCGTGCGGTTGTCAGGCAGACAAGGTCATCAACGAAAGATGAAGCAGCCTGAACGAATCGGGCCGGGCATGACATCATTCAATGTTGATTCGAATCCTCACCCGCGAACGGACCCACGCCAGATGCCTGCCACGATCGGCCTTCTATCGACGGAGCAGCCGCCGACCGCCCTCGTTCTGGCGCTGGCCCCCGTGCTGGCCGCGTCCGGCGTGCAGGTGGTGGCGGCGCTGGATGACTTCCTGGCCTTCGACATCGACCGACGGTCAACGGCGGGCCTGATGCTGCTGCCCGGGTCCGGCCCGGCGATGGCGGAGCGGATACCGGCGGAACGCGTGTTCTGGATCGGGGAGCCGCCCTTCACCCGCGACCTGCCTGTTGGCCGCACCCTCGGCAAGGCCCGCTTTCACGAGGTGGTCGGGCTGCTGAACGGGCGCGCCAGCGGTGGCGACCTGCATCGCGCGGTGCTGGAGACGGGTGCCTTCATCCTGTCCGGCATGCGGATCTTCGACCAGACCAGCGCCGGATACGCCATCGACGGCGCACTGAAGTCCGGCACGGCGGCGGAGCGCTTCGCCGCCATGTTCGGGCAGGAAGTGATGAGCGAACCCGGTCTGCTTGCCCCCCTTGGCCCGACTCGTCGTGACGTCATCGCGCCCCGGCGCGGCACGGTTTCCGGCTGGAAGACCGGCCCCATGCGGGCCGCACTGCTGGCCCTGGGCGGTGGCGGGGCAATCGGGCGCATCGTGCCTGTCGGCACCGCCACCAGCCCCCGCAAGCCGGTTGCCAGGCTGTATGGCAGCGACGAGGAACGGGTGGCGCGCGCGGAAAGGCTGCTGGTGGACGCCCTGCAACTGGCGTAACAGGGTCCAATCAGACAGACTGCGGCCAGCGGCCAGCCGTCAGCGAAAGGAACGCCATCATGCAGACCATCTTCATCTGGGTGAAATGCCAGTTGGGCCAGGCCTACAAGGTCGCCGACGAGGCCGTGGAGAATGTCGAACAGGTGTCGGAGGTTCATTCGGTCTCCGGCGAATGGGACCTGCTGATGAAATGCTACCTGACCGACACGCAGGACATCGGTCATTTCGTGAACGAGGAGATCCAGATGCTGCCTGGCGTCAAGGACACCTTCACCACGATCACCTTCAAGGCCTTTTCCTGACCCATGGTCGCCATTGACCCGGCCATTGACCCGGCAACCGACCTGCTGCTGCTGATCGACATCCAGAATGACTTCTGCCCCGGCGGCGCCCTCGCCGTCGCGGATGGCGATGCAGTGGTCCCGGTCGACAACGCGCTGATCGACCGCTTCAGCCATGTGGCGCTGACACAGGACTGGCATCCCGCCGGGCATTCCTCCTTCGCCTCCAGCAACGCTGGCGCGGCGGCCTTCTCGGCCGTCGGGACCGATCACGGGCCACAGACACTCTGGCCGGACCACTGCATTCAGGGCACGGCGGGTGCTGCGTTCCACCCGGATCTGACCATTGATCGCGCCGAACTGGTCATCCGCAAGGGGTTCCGGCCGGAACTCGACAGCTACTCGGCCTTCTTCGAAAACGATGGCAGGACGCCGACCGGTCTTGCGGGCTATGTCCGCGACCGGGGGTTCACACATATGGTCATGGCCGGGCTGGCCACCGATTTCTGTGTTGCCTGGTCCGCACTGGATGCCCGCAGGCTGGGCCTCGACGTCACCATGATCCTGCCCGGATGCCGTGCCATCGACCAGGACGGCTCCCTGGCACAGGCCACGCAGGACCTGCGCGCGGCGGGTGTCGTACTGGCAAGCCAGATGAACTGATCAGGTCTGCGGCATCCATGTCCGGCAGTCCTGTCACAGCGTTGAAAGATGCTTCTGGCAAATACATCACCTGTGGCCTGCGGGGACAGGTCGCCTAACCATGCAGGTGAGATCCGATGCCAGACACCATTCCGACTTCCGCCGACGAACTCTCGTTCGACGCGTTCGACGAAGCCAACGATCCACGCCCGGCGACCACGGATTTCGACGCCGTTGTGG
>CAXBNO010000378.1:0-3950 GCA_963976775.1 uncultured Kordiimonadales bacterium | reverse complement strand
GTCGTTTCGCCGACGGTCTACGGCTACGTCCTGATCATCGGCATCGCGGTCGCAGTCGTCGTCTTCGCCGAGATGGAGTTCATCGGCCTGCGCCGCACGACCGTGGCGGGTTGAGACCGAAGGGGCGTGGGATCAGCCGACCCGTCCCGCGTCCCCTTTCAGCGGCCCCGGTAGGTTTCGACGTTCTGGTCCGGCAGCCAGACCCCTGCGGGGGGCTCTCCGGTCTGGTAGAAGACGTCGATGGGGATGCCGCCGCGCGGATACCAGTAGCCGCCGATGCGCAGCCAGACAGGGTCGATGCAGTCCACGATCCGGCGCGCGATCAGGATGGTGCAATCCTCGTGAAACGCCCCGTGATTGCGGAAGGCGCCGAGGAAGAGCTTCAGGCTCTTGCTCTCCACGATCTCCCGGTCCGGTACATAGTCGATGACCAGCCGCGCGAAGTCGGGCTGTCCGGTGACCGGGCAGATGGAGGTGAACTCCGGTGCGGTGAAACGCACCAGATAGGGGTGGCCGACATGTGGATTGGGCACGGCATCCAGCACTGCCGTGTCCGGGTCGTCCGGCAGGGTGCTTTGCTGGCCCAGGTGTTTCAGATCGTCCTGCATGGTTCCGCCGTATCCTGATTGCGCATCCGGTTCCGTCCTGCCAGGAGCTGTGGCAATGTCCGCCCCCATGATTCCGCGACTTGTTCTTTTCGACTGCGATGGCACGCTGGTGGACAGCCAGGCTGGCATTGTCACGTCCATGCAGACCGCATTCCTCAGCTTCGGCTTGATTGCACCGCCGCCGGAGGGGGTCAAGCGCGTCGTGGGCCTCAGCCTGGATGTTGCGGTGCGCCAGTTGGCACCGGAACTGGGCCAGTCCGACGCCTTGCAGATCGCGGCGCTCTACAAGGAAACCTTCCGCAACCTGCGGCTTTCCGGCGCACTTCAGGAGCCGCTGTACGAGGGCGCCAAGGCTGCAGTGCTGGAACTTGACCGGCCCGACACCATTCTGGGCGTCGCGACGGGCAAGAGCCGCAGGGGCCTGTTCGCGGTGCTGGAACGGCACGGAATGCATGCGCGGTTCCAGACCCTACAGACCGCCGACGATGTGGCGGCGGGCAAGCCTGCACCCGACATGTGCCTGAAGGCCTGCGCGGAGACCGGTATCGAACCGGCAGCGACCGTGGTGATCGGGGACACGACCTTCGACATGCAGATGGCCCGCAGTGCAGGTGCCACACCGGTCGGTGTTGCCTGGGGCTATCATGGGGTGGACGAGTTGCGGGACGCAGGCGCGGCAGAGATTGTCGCGCACCCGCGTGAGATAGCGCTTGCGGTGCAGCGCATTCTGCCGGGAGAGGATGCGGCATGAAACGGTTTCACAAGTCTGCCGGGACGGAGGTCGCGGAGGGGGGTCACGCCGTGCTGCTGGACGGGCGTCTGATCCGCACACCGGCGCGCCGGCCCCTGGTCGTGCCCAGCCTGAGCCTGGCAGAGGCGATCGCGGCGGAATGGGATGCCCAGGGGGAGGAGATCGACCGCCGCGCCATGCCGTTGATGCGCATGGCAGGTACGGCCATCGACGATCTGGCCGGGATGCGCGACCAGACTGCGGCAGCCGTGGCGCGCTACGCGGAGACGGACATGGTCTGTTTCTGGGCCGCGGAACCGCAGAAGCTGGTGGAACGCCAGCAGGCAATGTGGCGGCCATTGCTCGACTGGCTGGCGCAGGAGTTCGCCGCCCCCCTGGTCGTGACCTCCGACATCCATGCGCAGCGACAGCCGCCGCAGAGCCTCCGCGCACTGCACGAACATGTGCATCGCCTCGACAGCTTTCGTCTGGTGCCGCTTTCGGTGGCAACGGGTACGGCGGGGTCGCTGGCGATCGGGATGGCGCTGGTGCTGGGCCGCATCAATGCGGCGCAGGCCTTCGAAGCGGCGCAGCTTGACGAAACCTTCCAGATCGAGGAATGGGGCGAGGACGACGAGGCGCGGCGTCGCCGGGCGGGTATCGTGACCGAATTCGAGGCGGTGGAGCGGTTCTGCCGTGCCCTGGATGACGCAGACATGCCGCCCGCCGGAGCCGCTGGCACTTCGTGACCAATTACCTATGATCTGAAACTTCAGATTCGCGAGACAGGACAACAGGCGGGGAGCATTCGATGCAGGACATCGTTCAGATGCTGGAGGAGAAGCGGGCCAAGGCGCGCGCGGGTGGCGGCGAACGCCGGGTAGAGGCCCAGCATGCGCGTGGCAAGCTTTCCGCGCGGGAAAGGATCGAGCTGCTGCTCGACGAAGGCTCGTTCGAGGAATGGGACATGTTCGTCGAACATCGCTGCACGGATTTCGGCATGAGCGAGAACAGGATCCCCGGTGACGGCGTCATCACCGGCTATGGCACGGTGAACGGTCGGCTGATCTTCGTCTATTCGCAGGATTTCACGGTCTTCGGTGGCGCGCTGTCGGAGATGCATGCGCGCAAGATCTGCAAGATCATGGACAAGGCGCTGCAGGTCGGTGCGCCCGTGATCGGCATGTGTGACTCCGGTGGTGCGCGTATCCAGGAAGGCATCGACAGCCTGGCAGGCTACGCGGATGTGTTTCAGCGCAATGTGCTGGCCTCCGGCGTCGTGCCGCAGCTTTCCATGATCATGGGGCCGTGCGCGGGTGGTGCCGTCTACAGCCCGGCCATGACCGACTTCATCTTCATGGTGAAGGACACGTCCTACATGTTCGTGACCGGCCCCGACGTCGTGAAGACGGTGACGGCGGAGACCGTGACGGCAGAACAACTGGGTGGCGCGATCACGCATACCACGAAGTCCTCCGTTGCCGACCTGGCTCTCGACAACGACATGCAGGCCATCGCGCAGGCGCGCCGGTTCATCGATTTCCTGCCCGCCTCCAACCGCGAGGAAGCGCCGATCCGCCCGACCTTCGACGATCCGGAGCGGCAGGAAGCCTCACTGGATACGCTGGTGCCGTCGAACCCCAACAAGCCCTACGACATGATGGAACTGGTGGAGAAGATCGTCGATGAAGGCGATTTCTTCGAGATCCAGCCAGGCTTTGCCAAGAACATCATTGTCGGCTTCGGCCGCATGGAAGGGCAGACCGTCGGTATCGTGGCCAACCAGCCGATGGCGCTGGCCGGTTGCCTGGACATCGACTCATCGAAGAAGGCGGCGCGGTTCGTGCGTTTCTGCGACTGCTTCAACATTCCGCTGGTGACGCTGGTCGACGTGCCCGGTTTCCTGCCCGGCACCTCGCAGGAATATGGCGGCCTGATCAAGCACGGTGCCAAGCTGCTCTATGCCTATGCCGAGGCCACGGTGCCGAAGGTCACGGTGATCACCCGCAAGGCCTATGGCGGAGCCTACGACGTGATGAGTTCCAAGCATCTGCGTGGTGACGTGAACATGGCCTGGCCGAACGCGGAAATCGCGGTCATGGGTGCCAAGGGCGCGGTGGAGATCATCTTCCGGGCCGACATCGGCGATGATGCAAAGATCGAGGCGCGGACGGAGGAGTACCGCAAGACCTTCGCCAATCCGTTCATTGCCGGTGCGCGGGGCTTCATCGACGACATCATCATGCCGCACAACACCCGCTTCCGGATCATCAAGTCCCTCAGGATGCTGAAGACCAAGAAGCTGGAGAACCCATGGAAGAAGCACGATAACATTCCGTTGTAAGAGGCGCAGGCGGGTTGGGGTTGGTCGGGTCGGCCAACCCGCCGTCTCCCATTACCGGTCTCTGCCTTCTGTCAGCGTCTCTTCGTGAAGACCGTCAACCTTTGCGCGGTCGCGCCAGCCCATCCCCGACAGCCGTGACACCCGCCGCGATGTCCTGAACGACAACGGCCCCGGCACCTATGGTGGCCCCGTCACCCACTGTCGCACCGGGCCGTGCCACCGCACCTGCGCCGAACAGCACGCGCGCGCCAATGCCGACATTGCCCGC
>CAXBNO010000377.1:0-3965 GCA_963976775.1 uncultured Kordiimonadales bacterium | reverse complement strand
CAGCGCCACGGTCGATCGGGATCTGGCGGGTGTGGCGACAGTACCAGCCATAGACCGGGATATTCAGCAGTTCGCGTTTCATGACCACTGCGGGGTCCGGCACCTCCAGATGCCAGATGATCGTGTCCCAGGCGGACTGATGCTTCGATGCGATGATCGCGGGGCCGGGGGGCAGGTGGTGCTTGCCGCGGACTTCGTAGCGCAGACCGACCAGCCAGCGCATGCCGAGGTTCACGCCCCGTGCCCAGACCCGCTGGCCGAACATCACGGCCTGACGCGGCAGTGCCAGCGCCGGAATGAAGAACAGCAGGGCCACGATGGTCCAGCCGAAGAACCAGACATTGAACAGTGTGGCACGGACCAGTCCGGTCATCTGAGCCTCACGTCGCCGATGTCCTCGGTCAGGCGGGCCCGCAGCAGGCTGAAGACGTACTTGTGATACTCGACCACCAGCCGCAGGAATGTCCGGCGATCCTCTGACCAGCGGTCCGGGTCATCGGTGCCGGTGCGCGTCGGCCATGGCTCCAGCCGGAAACTGGCTGTCGTCCGTTTCAGTTCAACCAGACTGCGCGGCATGTGATAGGCGGCGGTAACGACGATCAGTGACCTGACGCCTTCCCGAATGGCCCAGCGGGCTATTTCCTCGGCGTTGCCGACCGTATCCTTGGCGTCCGGCCCCAGGGTGACACAGCAGGTTATCAGGGCGGCAGAGTCCGGATAGGCGCGCGCCAGTGCCGCCTTGTCGGTGCGGGTATCGACGCCGGAAATCAGCATGCGCCGGCTCGGGTCACGGGCCAGCAGTTCAAGCCCCTCCGTCACACGTCCCTGAGAGCCGGTCAGCACGACGATCGCATCCGCCGCGACATTGGTCTGCCGCATGGTCTGAATGTCCCCGACGAAGCGGATCAGGCCGCCGAACCAGAGCGCGACCAGAACAAGGACAATGCGGAACAGGGTCTTCATGCGGCTCACCAACTCGCGCGGAGCAGCTTCAGGACGGTGACACGGGCCGTGAATGTCGCGACCAGCGCAACGATCAACGGGAGTGCGGCAATGGCCAGCCAGCCTGCCAGTGACGGTGTCAGTCCGTTCAGCAACGCCGCACCCTGCAGACGTGCGGCGGCCGTCGCGAAGAAGATGACGATCAGGCCGGGCACCGTGCCGGCGATCCCGCCGAACAGTGCCAGGCGCAGGGCATGCCGCTGGAACCGCTTCGCGATATAGCCGTCGGCCGCCCCGATCAGTCGCAGCAGGTCAACGGTCTGGCGCTGGTTCACGAGGGCGGAGCGGGTGGCGAACACGGTCACCAGCATGATGGCTCCCACCGCCACCGCCGCCAGTACCCAGGCCACAAGCCGCGCCAGCCCGGCGAGGTCCTGCAGCGGCGCAAGCCAGGCGTCGGCGGAATCCAGCGTGATCTCCGACCGGTCAGCGATCAGTGTCCGCAGTTCAGCCGTGTTCGCACCGGGCTTCAGCCTGACGTCGATCAGGGCGGGCAGGGGCAGCAGGGCGGTATCGACCTGGGCAACGTCCCCCAGCCAGGGTTGCAGCATGCGGGCCACCCGTTCCCGCGGCAGGTGTTCGATCCGGCTCACGGCCTCCAGCCGCGCGACCTGATCGACAAGTGCGGGAATGTCAGTGTCCCCGGTTGACACGCGCAGGGTGACCTGATCGCTGGCTGCCCGGCCCCATTCCGCGGTCATGGAGGCGAGGGCGAAGGCCGTGCCCAGCGCGATCGCGCACATCAGCGACAGGGCCGCAACGATCCAGGGAACGAAGCGGCTTGAGGGGTCTCTATCCAGTGACAGTTCGGAGACGGGCATTCAGACCGCTCCCCCCGATTCGTGGCTCAGCCTTCCATCCTCCAGATGCAGCAGCGGATAGCCATACTGTGCGGGCAGGGAGAGGTCATGGGTCGCAATCACGATGGTCGTGCCGAGGGAGTTGAGCTTCACGAACAGGCGCATCAGCCGCTCCCCCATTTCCTGATCGACGTTGCCGGTCGGCTCGTCGGCCAGCAGCAGGCGCGGGCTGGAGATGACGGCACGCGCGATGGCCACGCGTTGCTTCTCACCGCCGGAGAGGGTCGGCGGGCGCGCCTGGGCCTGCTGTCCGAGGCCGACCCATTCGATCAGTTCCTGAACGATCTCGTCGATCCGTTCGGCATCCATGCTGTTGGCGACCTTCAGCGGCAGTGCCACGTTCTCCTGCGCCGAGAGATGGTCGAGCAGGCGGAAATCCTGGAAGACCACGCCGATCCGGCGGCGCAGCACGGGAACATCGCGCGCCGGCATGTCCTGCATGTCATGGCCGAAAACCCGCATCAGGCCCCGGCTGGGACGGCGGCTGAGATGCAGCAGACTCAACAGCGATGACTTGCCCGCGCCGGAGCGCCCGGTCAGAAAATGAAACGAACCTTCTGCCAGTTCCAGATCCAGATCGCGCAGGACTTCCGGTCCGGTGCCGTAGCGCAGTCCGACATTGCGCATGGCGACCAGCGGTTCTCCGGTTCCGTCTGTCCCCTGCTGATGCACGTCTGTCTCGCCTTGCCTGCGTTGAACTCTCTCGGGCCTGCTGTCGGGACCCGCGCGGGGGTCGCCGCCTTGAACGGCGGATCATTCAGTGCCTATATGGCCTGATCGCCCGGCTGTCGACCGGGTTGGACGACTGGCAGACGAGCCCGCGAATGATATTGACCTGTCCAGCCTGCGCAACGCGCTACGTGATTGGCGACGATGTGTTTCAGGCAGGCACGCGCGAAGTGCGCTGTGCACGGTGCAGCCACCGCTGGACCACCGACGGCAGCGATGCGGTCGATGAGGTCGATGTGCGCATGGACATGCAGAACGGGGCACCGAAGCCCAGGCCCGAATCAGCGGCTCCTCCGACTGCGTCCGAACAGGTTGGCTTCGGCCTCAACGACATGCCGGGTATGGACACCGCCGGGTCCGGGTCGGACCCGGAGGACGCGGCTACTGACGATGGCCAGCCTGAACCCGAGGATACCGGGGCACCCGCCGCGCCGGTCCTGGCTGCTGAACCCAGGGACGAAGGGACTGCGAAGGCACGGAAGCCAAGGAAGCCAAGGAAGCCAAGGAAGCCTGAGACGGCAGGGACCGGCAACAGGTCACGGACAGGGCGCAGGCGCACGCCGGTCTGGGTCTGGATTGGCTGGGTGTTCCTGCTTGGCTGCATCGGCGGCCTGGCTGCGGCGCTGGTGCTGCTGCGTGGGCCCCTGGTGGAGGCATGGCCTCCGCTGCAACGGCTCTACGACACGGTCGGGACGATGTCTCCCGGCATCGCGGAGGACGGGCGCGAGGCTGCTGCCGTCGACCTCGCGGTCGAGAGCTCCGAACTGGTGGATGACCAAGGCGGGCGCCAACTGAATCTGGTGATCCGCCTGACCAACAACACCGAATCGAAGCAGTTGCTGCCCATCGCTGTCGTGCATCTGCTGCGCGCCGATGGCGAGACAGAGAAGACGGAGCGGATCAGGCTGCCTTCCGACCAGCCTCTGGCCCCGAAGGAAAGCCGTGTCATGGCCCTGCGGCTGAGTGATGTTCCCGCCGCCGTCACCAGCGTCAGTGCCGAACGCGAAGCCGGGCCGGACCCTTGAGAATGGGCCGCTTTCCAGCCCGTTGGGCGAAGGCTATCATCGCACGAGGTTCAGGTTTCAGGATACGCTGGGTATGGCAAGGGTTCTCGTCGTCGATGACGAACCGGACATCCGGGATATTGTCTCGCGCGCTCTGCGCCATGCGGGGCACGAGGTCGATGTGGCGTCCGACGGTGCCGCAGCGCTGGAACGTCTGGACCATGACACCTACGACCTGCTGCTGACGGACATCGTCATGCCGATCATGGATGGTGTGGCCCTGGCGCTGAAGGCGGGCAAGTCGTGGCCGGACATGTGCATCCTGATGATGACCGGCTATGCCAACGAACGCGACCGCGCCCACAACCTC